>NZ_JBFBDO010000071.1:0-44543 GCF_040683335.1 Kitasatospora sp. NPDC093806 | reverse complement strand
GTCGAGTGCCTCTGGCTGCAGACCCTGCACGCCGAGGAGATGGCCGCCGCGATGTTCACTCTTGCGGGCTATTCGCACCAGGCCACCGTGCGCGGGGAACAGCTGCTGGTGGCGCTGTTCAGCCTGGATCTGGCGGGTGTGCCGCAGCCCGCCAACGGCGCCGCCGAGGCGCTGATGGAGACCGGCTGGACGTCCTGAGCCCCCGTCCGAACCCCGTCCGACCCCCGCCCACACCCCACCGGAACCACCCCCGCCCCTCCCCCACCCCCGTCATCCGGCCCCGCCGCCCGAACGCCCGGAGACCACCCCCACCACGCCCCTGACCGGCCGCTGATCGTTTAGACGAAAACCCGCCCGAGCGCAACAACCTCCGCTCGTGATCTGGTGCACAAGCTCGCCCCCGTGTTGAATTGCCGCCACAGCGCGGGCCGGTGGCGTGTCTTGCCACGTGTGGGGAGGCGTCCGCGTCCTGCTGGATGGCGCACACAAGGAGGTGGCGTTGTCGGAGCACGGATGGGGCCCGGAGAGCCGGGAGACGCGGGGGCGGACGGCGCCCCAGGAGCCCGGGGACACCGTGTGGCGGCTACGGTCCCGGGCCTGCTGGCGGGAGGCCGCCGAACTGTTACGACCGGCCGCCGAACGGGATCCGGCGGCCGCACTGATCCGGGCGGAACTCCTGATCGAGCAGTGCCTGTTCACCGCCGCGCACTGGAGTCAGGCCGAGCAGGCCCTGCGGCTGGCGGAGGCGGTCGCGACCGGCACCGAGCAACGCGCGTCGGCGGCCTGCGCCCGGGGCTTCCTGGCGTACGTGGCGAGCGTGCTCGGCGCGCGCGACCGGCTGGACGAGGCGCAGGCCGCGCTCGGCCGCACCTCCGCGCTGCTGCCGCCGGACGCACCGGGCCGGCCGCTGCTGGACTTCCGCCGGGGCCTGGTCGCGGAGAACCTGCTGCGCGACCCGACGGCGGCCTGGATCGCCTACCGCCGGGCGCACGACGGCGCGGGCGAGCGCGGGGACGAGCTGCTCCGCTCCTCGACCTGGCGGCACCTGGCCGCGTTGGCACTCGCGGCCGGCGACCGGGAGCGGGCCCGGGAGGGGTTCGACGCCTCGCTGCGGCTGCGCGAGCAGCTGGGCTTCACGGTGGGCGTGGCTCCGGCGCTGGCTGCGCTGGCCGAGGTCTCCGAACCGCCCGAGGCGGCGCGGCTACGGGCGGAGGCGAACCGGTTGGTGCAGGCTCTCGGGGGCGTGCCGGTCTGGCTCGCACGCCAGCTGGGCGGGGCGCGCGCGCCGGGCGCTCCCCCGGACGGACGCATCGAGAAGCAGACTCAGGGTCCGATCAGCTAAGGTGAGCCTAACCTGGCCGGGTCGAGCAGTGACCCGGCCGGGTTCGCCTTGCCGTTCCCGGGCTCCGCCAGGCTCCGGCCGGCCGGGCCCGGACCTGCGGTGCGGCCTGGCCAACGGGCGCACCGGCACGGGGCGCGCCGACGGGCGGACCGCCCCGCCGGGCGCGGACCGGACGGTCCGGCACGGGTCCCGGTCGACCCGATGGGGCCCGCACCATGACCGTGAGCAGCACCCGGACCGTGAGCAGTACCCGGACCGGCCCCGCGCCGCAGACCGACACCGCCGTGGGCGGCACCGAGGCCGACGACACCGCCACGCCCCCCGTCCCGGGAACCGCCCCCGGGGCGGCCGCCTACCGACGGCTCGGCGAGCTGTTCCCGGAGCTGCGGGTGCACTGCGCGCCCCCGCGCAGCGGACTCGGCTGGATCTCGGGCACCGACCTGCTGTCCCGCCCGACGGCCCTGCGCGAACTGATCGCCCACGACGCCGCACAGGGCCTGGCCCGCTACGGGCAGCCGCTGCGCCCGGACGTGGCGGCCGGCTTCGGCCTGCACCGGTTCGTCTGGCCGGTCTCGCTGCTGTTCACGCTGCCGTGGTTCCTGGAGCGCCGGGTGCCGCTGCTCGCCCCCGCCGACGTCTCGCTCCGCCGCGGCACCGGCGAACTGACGGTCCGTCCGGGCGCCTTCGTCTGCCTGCCCGACGACCCCGCGGCGCCCGCACCGGCGACGGCGACGGCGGACCGGTCGGCGGCGGCCGGGTCGTCCGGCGCCCGGACGGTGCCCGACGAGGCGGCGCTGGCGGGCGAACTGCGGTCGGCGCTGGCGGACTTCCTGACCCCGGTGCTGGCTGCCTTCCGCCCGGAGGTGCGGCGCGGCCCGCGCACGCTCTGGGCGATGGCGACCGACGCGGCGATCGAGGGCCTCTGGTACGTCGGCGGACTGCTCGGCGAGGAGGAGCGCGCCCGCGCCGAGCTGGCCGCACTGTTCGCACCCGGCGCATCCGGTGGGCAGGCGGTCGGCCCGGCGCCGGAGTGCGCGCCCTTCGCGCCGGGCGCCGGATTCACCGCCCCCGCGTCCGACGCCCCGGCGCGCTCCGACCGGCTCCGGGCCAGCTGTTGCCTCGTCTACACCGCCCAGGCCGAGGCGATGTGCGCGGGCTGCCCGCGCGTCACACGAGGTTGACGGCCGGATTGCCGTCGCCGGTGCCGCCGACCCAGGAATTCCGGGGAATATCCCCTCCAAATTAATATGACGATGCGACTTATCCCCCGCCAGAAATCCCTCTCGTCAGCGGATTGACAGCGAATCAGCCATTCTCCGGCCGAGCATCCGTCATGATGGTCCCCGCCATCACGGCGCAGGAATTGCGACGCAGGAAAGCGAGGCTGGTCCAGGCGATGAAATTGTCCGACATACCGCTCGGTTGGGCCGTCACCGGCGTTGCGGTGCTGCTGGTCAGCGCGCTCCTGGTGGCCCTGGCCCGGAGTCGGGGGTCCGCCGGCGGCCGGGGCGGCGCGGACTCCTGGGAGCGTTCCGAGGAACGCCGCCGCCGCAAGGAGTCCCTGTACGGCGGGGCCTCGTACACCCTGCTGTTCTGCTGCGCGGCCGTCGCCGCCGCGCTCTCCTTCCACGGCCTGGTCGGCTTCGGGGTGCAGAACCTCAACCTCTCCGGCGGCTGGGAGTACCTGGTGCCGTTCGGCCTGGACGGGGCGGCGATGTTCTGCTCCGTGCTCGCCGTCCGCGAGGCCAGCCACGGCGACGCCGCGCTCGGCTCCCGGCTGCTGGTCTGGCTCTTCGCCGGCGCCTCGGCCTGGTTCAACTGGGTGCACGCCCCGCGCGGCTTCGGCCACGCCGGCGCGCCGCAGTTCTTCGCGGGCATGTCGCTCTCGGCCGCCGTGCTGTTCGACCGGGCGCTCAAGCAGACCCGCCGGGCCGCCCTGCGCGAGCAAGGACTGGTCCCCCGCCCGCTGCCGCAGATCCGCATCGTCCGCTGGTTGCGCGCCCCGCGCGAGACCTACGCGGCCTGGTCGCTGATGCTGCTGGAGGGGGTGCGGAGCCTGGACGAGGCGGTCGACGAGGTCCGCGAGGACAAGCGCGAGAAGATCCTGGACAAGGAGCGGCGCAAACTGGCCGGGCGCCGCGAGCGGGCCGAGATCCGGGCGATCAACCGCACCCACAGCGTCTGGCGCCCGCGCGGCGGCGGCCCGTCCGGCTCCACGCCGCAGCTGGAACCCGGCCCGGAGTCCGCCATAGCGGGCGGCTCCGGCGGGCCCGGCGGCACCGGCGCGGAGCGGCCCGCCGTCGAACCGTCGCCCGGGCGGGCCAGGGCCGTCGGGCGGGGCAGGGCCGCCGGCGACCGCGCCGCCGGGGCGGCGGAGGACGTCGAAGCCGTCGAGGGCACGGTGGCGCAGTCCGGTCTGCCGGCCCGCCCGGAGCGGCGCACCATCGACCTCACCGCGGACGAGGACACCGTGGCGCTGCCCCGGCTGGACTCGCTGGAGCGCAAGCTGAAGGACCTGGAGCAGCAGTTCGGCTGAGATCCGGGTTCGACGTTTCGGGGTTGCGGGGTTGCGGGGGGCTCAGGGCCGAGAAGCCCTGAGCCCCCCGCTCAGCCCACTCAGCCCGCTCAGCCCTCGGAGGCCGCGGTGAGCTCCGGCGCCGAGGCGTGCTCGGGCGTCACGGTGAGCTCGAACCACATCCGCTTGCCCGAACCCCGCGGCTCCACGCCCCAGCCGTCGGCCAGCGCCTCGACCAGCATCAGCCCGCGCCCGGAGGAGGCCTGCTCCCCGGGCGTGCGGCGGGTCGGCCAGAGGTCCGACTCGTCCTCCACCTCGACCCGCAGCCGGCCCCGGCCGCCCTCCGCCGCCGGCTCGCGGTAGAGCCGGGCGGTGAACATGGCGTCCCGGTCGGTGTGCCGGATCGCGTTGGTGACCAGCTCGGAGGAGAGCAGCTCGGCGGTGTCGATCAGCTCGGCCACGCCCCAGCGGCGCAGCGCGTCGCGCAGCTCGGCGCGGACCTCGGAGATCCGGGCCAGGTCGGCCTGCCCGATCCGGCGGCGCAGCTGCTGGGCGGCCAGACCGCCCTCGGGGCCGTCCCAGCGCAGCAGCAGCAGCGCTATGTCGTCCTCGCGCTCGCTGGAGTCGGCCGCCTGCGAGGCGATCCGGTCGGCCAGGTGCTCCAGCGGGTCGCGGCCGGTCCGGGCGGGGTCGGCGAGCGGCTCGGCGAGCACCGAGGTGAGCCGGGCGATGCCCTCGTCGAGGTCCATGCCGCGCGCCTCGACCAGGCCGTCGGTGCAGAGCAGCACCGTCTCGCCGGGGTCCAGGCTGAACCGGGTGACCCGGTACTCCTCGTCCGGGGCGATGCCGAGCGGGAGCCCGCCGGCCACCGGGACGGTGCCGGCCGTGCCGTCGGCGCGCCGGACCACCGGGTCGAGGTGGCCGGCCCGGACGGCGTAGACCACGCCGTAGTCGACGTTGACCTCGGCGTAGGTGCAGGTGGCGAAGTGGTCGGTGTCGAGGTCGGCGAGGAAGCGGGAGGCCCGGGCCATCACCGCGGCGGGCGGGTGGCCCTCGGCGGCGTAGGCGCGCAGCGCGATCCGCAGCTGGCCCATGATGCCGGCCGCGTGCACGTCGTGGCCCTGGACGTCGCCGATCACCAGGCCGACGTGGCCGCCGGGCAGCGGCACCACGTCGTACCAGTCGCCGCCGATCTGCAGGCCGGAGCCGGCCGCCAGGTAGCGGACGGCGGTGGTGACGCCGGGCACGGAGGGCACGGTGCGCGGCAGCATGACCCGCTGCAGGCCGGCCGCCAGCTCGTGCTCGGCGTCGTGCAGCCGGGCCCGGGCCAGCGACTGGGCGACCAGGCCGCCGAGGGTGGAGAGCAGGGTGCGCTCGTCGGCGTCGAGCTGGCGGTCGTCGTCGAAGCTGACCACGCAGACGCCGATCGCCCGGCCGCTGGCGACCAGCGGCAGGAAGGCCCAGGAGCTGCGGGTGGTGCGGCGGGCCTGCTCCCAGACGTCCGGGTAGCGCTCGCGGTACTCCTCGCGGCTGGCGCAGAACACCGGGGCGCGGTTGCGCAGCGCCTCGGCGGCCGGGTGGGTGGGCGGCAGCACCGAGCGGTCGTAGCCGGCCAGCTCCTCGGCCCGGTAGCCGGAGGCGCCGAGGATCTGCACCCGGCCGGCCTCGAAGGAGGCCAGCACCAGGCCGTCCGGCGGCAGGCCGGGCAGCGGCAGTTCGGTGAAGACCCGGGCCACGTCGCGGACGGTGACCGCCTCGGAGAGCGCGCGGGCGGCCTCCTTGATGAAGCGGGAGCGCTCCTCGCGGAGCAGCGCCATCCGGTCGGCGCGGTCGCGCTTGTGCAGCTCGACGGTGGCGTCCCAGACGAAGCCGACCATCCGGGAGGCGCGGCCGAAGGCGTCGGCGAGGACCCGGCCGCGGAACCGGACGGCGCGCATGGTGCCGCTCGGGCCGACGGTGCGGTAGTAGGCGCCGCACTGGCCCAGCTCGGCGACGGCGCGCTCGACCCGGCGGCGCACCACGGGGGCGTCCTCGGGGTGGAGCAGGGCCAGGAAGGAGGCGGAGGTGCGGTCGAAGCGGCCCTTCTCGGCGGTGTCGAGGCCGACGATCGTGCAGGCCCGCTGGTCGCCCTCCAGGACGTCGCGGCGGATGTCCCAGTCGAAGGAGCCGATGCCGTTGGCGGCCATCGCCGGCTCCAGCCAGTCCGGCGTGGAGTCGCCCGGGGAGAGCGGCAGGCCGCCGGAGAGCATCGGCGCCAGCCGGCCGGCGGCGAGGCCGGGGGCGGTGCGCAGCGCGTGCCGTCGGACCGCCTGGGCGGGGGGTCGGGCCCGCCCGGAGCCGGTCGTGGACGGACCGGACGGGAGGGCCGGCCCCGGTGACTCTGGCTCTGTGGGCATGCTGCTCCTGCCGCTGCCGTGGCGGACCGCGCCGACCGTCCGGACGGGCCGCGTGGCGGTGTGATTGGGTGGTGCTCGGTGGGTCGGGTGCCGACGGGCGGTCACCGGTCGAGGTGGGGTTTCCCCGCCGCTTCTCGCACGTGGACACACATTCCCACCATCCTGGCCAATGTTCGGCCGAGCGGCAATGGCAACGGGCCGGAAATCTTGCCGCCCACCTTCACTTCCAGGCATCGTTCGGTGACGAACAGTGTTCGTACGGCAAACATCGGGCGGGGTCGGCGGGTGAAGGCCGACGAGGTCAGGCGGGTACCGAGGTCAGCTCGAACCAGGTGACCTTGCCGTCGCCGCGCAGCTGGACGCCCCAGGAGTCGGCGAGCGCCTCGACCAGCATCAGCCCGCGGCCCGAGGTGGCGTACTCGGCGTCCGGGTCGCGGCGGCGGCCGGGCAGCCGGGCGGCGCCGTCCTGGACCTCGATCCGCAGTCTCAGGTCGCTGCTGAGCACCGCGTCGAAGATCGCGCCCTGACCGGTGTGCTGCAGGGCGTTGGTGACCAGCTCGGAGGAGAGCAGCTCGGCCGTGTCGGCCAGCTCCGGCACGCCCCACAGGTCCAGCGCGGTGCGCAGCCGGTGGCGGACCGCGCCGACCGCGACCAGGTCGGCGGCCTCCAGCGCCAGATGGAGCCGGCGGTGCAGCGCGCACCCCGGCGCCGGGACGCCCGGCCGCGTGGTGCCGGTGACACCCGCCGCTCCGGTCGTGCCCGCGGTACTCGTGGTGCCCGTGCCGGTCGGACCGGCCGCGGCGCCCTGACCCGTCGCCGTGGACCGGTAGGCGCCCCCCGAACTCGTCCGCTGCCGCGGGAATCGCGACTGACCGTCCATCACCCCTGCCCCCGCCCTCGCTCCGGGCCCCCGGTCCGGATCCCCCGCCGGTCGGGTGGCCCCCTTGGTACTGACCAACCATCCTCATGCCCAGCTTTCGGCATTTGGAACAGTGCGCGGGCGATCACCTGGGGTGAAAGGGGCACGGGGCGGTTCGCGTGATCCGACTGCCCGCGCCGGACAGGTTTGCGAAGCACAGGGGCGCTTTTCGAGCACCGGCGGCCCACCGGCGATCATCCGGCGGCCCACTCGCCCCCCACTCCCGGCCCACCGGCGAGCATCCGGACGCCCCCGGCGAGCCGAACGGCGCGGGAGCGGCAACGCTGGACAGGGCGAGCGGCTCCGGGTTCAATGGCCCGATAAGTTTGAACGCCGTTCTAAGATCCCCACCCCTCCCGGCGACCGCGAGCGAGGAACCGTGCGACTGACCCCCACCGAGCGGGACCGGCTGCTGATCTTCACGGCAGCCGAGCTGGCCCGCGCCCGCCGCGCCCGGGGCGTGCGGCTCAACATCCCCGAGGCGACCGCGCTGATCGCCGACACCGTCTGCGAGGCCGCCCGCGACGGCCGGCGCCTGGCCGAGGCCATCGAGGCCGGCCGCTCCGTACTCACCGCCGCCGACGTGCTGCCCGGCGTGCCGGACGTGGTCACCGTGGTCCAGGTCGAGGCGGTCTTCGACGACGGCACCCGCCTCGCCGTGGTCAACGATCCCTTCAAGGGCGCCGGCTCGCTCGGCGACGAGGCCCCCGGCGGCGCGCTGATCGGCTCCGGCGCCGGCTACGACCCGGTCGAGGAGACGGTCGTCCTACTCGTCCACAACACCTCCGGGGTGCCGATCTCGGTCACCTCGCACTTCCACTTCTTCGAGGCCAACCCGCGGCTGGCCTTCGACCGCGCCGCCGCCTACGGCACCCACCTCGCGGTCCCGGCCGGCTCCTCGGTCCGCTTCGACCCGGGCGCCACCGTCGAGGTCGGCCTGGTCCCGATCGGCGGCGAACGCGTCGCGATCGGCTTCGCCGGCCTGGTCGACGGCCCGCTGGACGCCCCCGGCGCCAAGGAGGCCGCACTGGCCAAGGCCCGCGCCACCGGGTACCTGACCACCCTCGACGACGCGGAGGTCGAGTCATGAGCGCGATCACGCCGCACGACTACATCTCGGTGCACGGCCCGCGCGCCGGGGACCGGATCCGGCTCGGCGACTCCGGCCTGATCGTCCGGGTCGAGTCCGACTCCCAGGCGCCCGGTGACGAGTTCCTGGCCGGCTTCGGCAAGACCGCCCGCGACGGCCTGCACCTCAAGCCCGCCGCCGTCCGCGACACCTGCGACGTCGTGATCAGCAACGTCCTGGTGATCGACGCGGTGCAGGGCGTCCGGAAGACCTCGATCGGCCTCATCGGCGGCCGGATCGCCTCGATCGGCCGGGCCGGCAACCCCGACACCCTGGACGGCGTCGACGTGGTGGTCGGCACCGGCACCACGATCGTCTCCGGCGAGGGCATGATCGCCACCGCCGGCGCCATCGACACCCACGTCCACCTGCTCTCGCCGCGGATCATGGAGGCCTCGCTGGCCTCCGGCGTCACCACGATCATCGGCCAGGAGTTCGGCCCGGTCTGGGGCGTCGGGGTCAACTCCCCCTGGGCCCTGCGGCACGCCTTCAACGCCTTCGACGCCTGGCCGGTCAACATCGGCTTCCTCGGCCGCGGCTCCTCCTCCGACGAGGCCCCGCTGATCGAGGCGCTCGCCGAGGGCGGCGCGTCCGGCTTCAAGGTGCACGAGGACATGGGCGCCCACACCCGCGCCCTGGACACCGCGCTGCGGGTCGCCGAGGAGTACGACGTCCAGGTCGCCCTGCACACCGACGGCCTGAACGAGTGCCTCTCGGTCGAGGACACCCTGCGCGTCCTGGACGGCCGGACCATCCACGCCTTCCACATCGAGGGCTGCGGCGGCGGCCACGTCCCCAACGTGCTCAAGATGGCCGGCGTCCCCAACGTCATCGGCTCCTCCACCAACCCCACCCTGCCGTTCGGCCGCGACGCCCTCGGCGAGCACTTCGGCATGATCGTCTCCGCGCACGACCTCAAGGTCGACCTGCCCGGCGACGCCGCGATGGCCCGCGACCGGATCCGGGTCGGCACGATGGGCGCCGAGGACGTGCTGCACGACCTCGGGGTCATCGGCATCACCTCCTCCGACGCCCAGGGGATGGGCCGGGCCGGCGAGACCGTCCGCCGCACCTTCGCCATGGCCGGCAAGATGAAGGCCGAACTCGGCCCGCTGGAGGGTCCAGAGGGATCGGGCACAGTCGGCACCACCGAGGGCGGCGACGACAACGCGCGGGTGCTGCGCTACATCGCCAAGCTCACCATCAACCCCGCCATCGCCCACGGCCTCGCCCACGAGGTCGGCTCGATCGAGGTCGGCAAGCTCGCCGACATCGTGCTCTGGCGCCCCGACCACTTCGGCGCCAAGCCGCAGCTGGTCCTCAAGGCCGGCTTCCCCGCCTACGGCGTGGTCGGCGACCCCAACGCCTCCACCGACCGCTGCGAACCGCTCGTGCTGGGCCCGCAGTTCGGCGCCCACGGTGCCACCGCCGCCGACCTCTCGGTGGCCTTCGTCGCCCAGGCCGCCGCCGACGGCGCCTACCTCGACCGGCCCGCCGACGGCCTGCCCACCCGGCGCCGGCGCGTCGGCGTGCGCGGCACCCGCGGCATCGGCCCGCGCGACATGGTACGCAACGCGCGGATCGGCCGCGTCGACGTCACCGAGACCGGCCTGGTCTCGCTCGACGGCGACCCGCTGCGCTCCGAGCCCGCCGACAGCGTCTCGCTCAGCCGCCTCTACTTCCTCTGACCCACGTTTCCGCCCCCACCCCCACCCGAATTCCCCCGAAGGACGCCACGATGACCGCCACCCCCTCCTCGCTCGGCTACCGGATGCCCGCCGAGTGGCACCCGCACGACCGCACCTGGATGGCCTTCCCGACCGACAACCCGACCTTCGACACCCCCGAGCACCTGCACGCGGCGCGCGAGGCCTGGGCGAACGTCGCGAACACCATCGTCCGGTACGAGCCGGTCACCATGATCGTCAACCTGGGTGAGGGCGCGGAGGCCCGCAAGTACGTCGCCGAGCAGGTCGAGCTGGTCGAGCGCCCGCTGAACGACGCCTGGATGCGCGACATCGGCCCGACCTTCCTGATCGACGGCAAGGGCGGCCTGGCCGCCGCCGACTGGATCTTCAACGGCTGGGGCGCGCAGTCCTGGGCCCGCTGGGACAAGGACCAGCACATCGCCGAGCACATCAGCGAACTGACGGACGTTCAGCGCTTCGCCTCCCGGCTGATCAACGAGGGCGGCGGCATCCACGTCGACGGCGAGGGCACCGTGCTCGTCACCGACACCGTCCAGCTCGGCGAGGGCCGCAACGCCGACTGGACCAAGGAGCAGGTCGAGGCCGAGCTGCACGCCCACCTCGGCACCACCAAGGCGATCTGGCTGCCGCGCGGACTCACCCGCGACTACGACGAGTTCGGCACCCGCGGCCACATCGACATCGTCGCCTCCTTCGTCCGCCCCGGCGTCGTCGTCGCCCACGTCCAGCCCGACCCGGCCCACCCCGACCACGCGGTCTGCCAGGAGCTGGTGGCCATCCTGCGGGCGTCCACCGACGCGCAGGGCCGACAGCTGGAGGTCATCGAACTGCCCGCCCCCACCGTCCTGCTGGACGAGGAGGGCGAGCCCGTCGACTACTCCTACATCAACCACTACGTGGCCAACGGCGCCGTCGTGCTGTGCGCCTTCGACGACCCGCGCGACCAGGAGGCCGCCGACATCCTCGCCGAGGCCTACCCCGGCCGCACGGTCGAACTCGTCGACGCCCGCGAGATCTTCGCCAACGGCGGCGGCATCCACTGCATCACCCAGCAGCAGCCGCAGGCCTGACGCCGCCCGCGTTACCTGTGATACCTCCCCAGGTCGTCGGTGGTGAGGCCGTGGGTGCTGTGCATCGCGATCGAGCTGTAGGAGGAGCGGAGGGCCCGTAGCTGGGCCAGCCGCTCCTGCTCGGCGAGCACACCGTCGATGTTCTCGGTCGGGCGGCGGTGGCGGCGGTGCAGGTACACCGCCAGCCCGGCCACCAAGGCGGCGAGGCCGGCGAACAGGGCGATCAAGGTGGCCATGGCCACCCCCTCGGGTCGGGGAACTCCTGATCGGTACGTACCCGGAGGAGTGGGCGGTCGAACCGGCCGACTTCCCACTCCGTGGCCCACCGGACACGGCCGGTATCGTGACCGTGCCCAGGGCCGTCCGGCCGAGACCGAGGAGCAGAGCAGATGGCGGACCCCCGCCCGCGCCGACCCGCGCGCCCCCGCGAGGAGGTCTTCGCCACCGCGCGGGCCGCGATCGCCGAGCACGGGCTCGCCAAACTCACCATGGCCGGCCTGGGCAAGCAGCTCCAGATGAGCGCCGGGCACCTGCTCTACTACTTCGGCAGCAAGGACCAGCTGCTGCTGGAGACCCTCCGCTGGAGCGAGGACCAGCTCGGCGCCCGCCGCCGCGAGATGCTCACCGACGGCGGCCGCGACGTCCGGCAGCGGCTGGCCGAGTACGCCGCGCTGTACCTGCCGGAGGGCCCGGGCGACCCGCGCTGGATCCTCTGGGTCGAGGTGTGGGGCCGCTCTCCCGCCAGCGAGGAGCTGCGCCGGGGACAGCTGGAGATCGAGGCCCCCTGGCAGGCCGACCTGGTCGCCCTGATCGAGGAGGGCACCGCCGCCGCCCGCTTCGCCCCCGGGGACGCCACCGAGCGCGCCGTCCAGATCCGCGCCCTGCTCGACGGCCTCGCCGTCCCCCTCGCCCTCGGCCTCCCCGGCGCCGACCGCCTCCACGCCCACCATCTGGCCACCACCGCCTGCACCGCCCTCCTCGGCCCCCCGGGCGCGTAGGCGGGCACGCAGGGCTGCGCCCCCCGGCCGGATGCGGGCCGAAGCTCGGCCGACCGGTCGGTGCGGGCACCCGTCGCGGGGCCGGGCCGTCGGCGACGATCCTGGGGCAGGTGCAGGCCGAGCGGCTCACCGGCTACACCGCCGAAGGCCCCCGGCCACCGCGCGCGGGCCGGATGCGGGCGGGCGGTTCGGGGGCGGGCGGTTCGGGGGCGGTTCGCGGGTGACGAGGCGGCTACTCCGTCCAGACCGCGGCGGCGGTGCGGTCGTCGGCGTAGCCCTTGGCGCGGACCTGGACCTGGCGGAGGAAGTCGACGGTGCCCGGGGGGTGGGGGTGGGCCCAGTGGGAGGCCAGGAAGTGGGCGACCGCCGGTTCGTCGGCGATCGGCCGGGCCAGGCCCGGGGTGCAGAGCAGCAGGATGTCGCCTGGGGTCGCCGGGACCATCCGGAAGCGGAACGGGCGCGGGCCCGGCAGCGGTCCCTCCGGCGCCGGCGGCTGGCCGTCCGGGTGGTGCAGCAGCCGGGCCGCGTACGCGTCGATCCAGTGGCCCGAGCGCAGCAGGTACAGCCCGCCCGGGCCGACCCCGAACGCCGCCCGGTAGCCGGCCGCCGGGTCGAGCGACACCAGCAGGCAGTGCAGCGAGGCCGGGGACGACTCGGCCTCGCCGTCCGTCACGCCGCCCGCCGCGTCGTCCGGCGCGTCGTCCGGCGCCAGTGCGCGGAGCGGGGCGACGGCGCTGAGGGCGAGCCGCTGGAGGCCGTAGCGGAGCCGGTCGCGGGCCCCGTCGCGCAGGTCGGCGGCCAGGCCCTCGCGGCTGCGGCCGATCGCGCCCGCGAGCTGGCGGCAGGCCTCCCCGGCCGCCGTGGCGACCTCCTCGGCGGTCGGCCCGGACCGGTCGAAGGCGCCGAGCGCGGCGAGCAGCAGTCCGTCCGGCCCCTCGCCGAACCGGGTCACCAGCAGCGAGTCCCGCCGGCTCTCGCCCCGGTAGCGGGCGGAGTCGCCGCGGACGGAGACCGCGCGCAGGGTGGTGGCGGCGTACTGGGCGCCCTCCAGCACGGTGTCGGCGACGACGCCGCCCAGCGCGCCGGGGTCGGCCTCGGGCACGGCGGTCGGTTCGGGGCCGTAGGTGGGCGGGCGTTCGCCGATGTGCGGCACGGCGGGCGCGGTCTCGGCCCGCCCGGCCCGGACGGCCGGCCGCGGCACGGGCGGCGCCACGACGGCGGGCGCGGGCTCGGGCTCGGGTTCGGGCTCGGGCTCTTCGGCGACGACCGGCTCCGGCTCGGACTCCGGCTCCAGCTCCGGCTCCGGCTCCACCGCAGGTTCCGCGACGGGCTTGGGACGGGGCTCGGGCACCCGCGGCGCCACCGGTTCCGCCGCCGGTTCCGCCTCCGTCGCCGCCTCGGCCGCCCAGAAGGGCGCGGGGAAGCGGTGCGTCTCGTCGGCGGCCGGGCGCTGCGGGGTGATCACACCGACCGCCGTGTCGAACCAGTCGTCGATGCTGTCCCGCTCCAGCACCCCCTCATCGGTCACGGAGACCACCGGCTCGGGCTCGGGCTCAGGAGCGGGCTCGGGCTCAGGAGCGGGCTCAGGCTCGGGCCCCGGATCCGCCTCCACCGCGGCCTCGCTCCGCTGCGGTCCGATCAGCCCGGCCGCCGTCTCGAACCAGTCGTCGACGCTGCCCTCCCCCGGCGCCGCGTCCGGGGTGTCGGGGAGGGTGCCGGCCGGGCCCGCGTAGACCGTGTCCCACCAGCCGTCGTCCGGTCGGTGCTGCTGCGCGGGTGCACCCTGCTTGGTCATCTGGCGGCTCCTGGTCGCTCAGTCCTCGCGCCGCCCCCGGCGGGCCGGGCTCGACGTCATTGTTCTCCACGTGCAACGACGCTGTCCGGGTTTCGGCGACAACCGCGCACACATCGGCCGATACCGATCACCCGCGTCGCCGCCCGTTTCGCTTCCCTTTCTCCCACCGTCACCCGAACCGCCCCGACCAGGGCGTTTCCGGTGCATTCCAGCCTCTCGGCCGCCGAAAATGAGGGCCCAGGAGGGGGATCGCTTCACTCGTTCGGCTGATTAAATGTCCGCATGACCGCGTCGGCCCCCAGCACACCCCGACCGGGGAGGGCCGCACTCGCGGTCCGCCCGGTGGGCACGTTGTGGGTCCTGCTGCTGGTCGCACTGCTGACCGCGCTGCCGTGCGCGGGCCACGCCAAGGCGGCCACGGCCGAGCGTCCGGGCCCGCCGGCGGCCGTCCCGGACTGGCCCGCGGTGGGTCCGATCGCCGATCCCCTGACGCTCCTGCTCGGAGCCGCCGGCACGCCGACGGCCTCCGGTCCGGCCGAGGGGCACCAGCACCGCAGCGCGGCGAGCACCGGCCCGTCCGGCACTCCGCAGACCTTCGCCGAGCGCGTCCGCGCGGAGAGCCACCGGCACTGGACCTGGTGCTCGGTGGACGGCGACCCGCCGCACCACAACAACGGCTGCTCCAGCCACCCGTACTGCGCCCAGGACGCCCAGCTCCCCAACCCGCCGCCGCAGCCGCAACCCGCCGCGGCGCCCCGGACGGAGCTGCCCGAGGCGCTGCCCCGGGTGGCGCCCGCCGGGCTGCTGGTCGGTCCGCACCCCGCGCCCGACCTGCACGAACTCCAAGTACACCGGTCCTGAGCGGAACCCGCCGCCGGCCCTGCCCCCACCCTGCCCGCCGATCGGCGGTCCGGGCGGACGGGCCGACGGATCCGCCCCCTCCCGCCACCTCTTCAGACCGCCGCGCCCGATGCGCGGTGGGGACAAGGACACCACATGGGTTCCGCCTCCAAGCCGTCGACCAAGGCGCAGGCCAACAAGCCGAGCGGCAAGCAGGCCGGCCTCGACCGCCGCGCCCGGATCGCCGAGCTGCGCGCCGCCGAGCAGCGCCGTGACCGCCGCAACAAGATCATCGCCGGGTCGGTCGCCGGCGTGCTGGTGATCGCCGCGATAGCCACCGGCACCTGGATCGTGGTCGACGCCAACAAG
Source organism: Kitasatospora sp. NPDC093806 (assembly GCF_040683335.1). Taxonomy (NCBI): domain Bacteria; kingdom Bacillati; phylum Actinomycetota; class Actinomycetes; order Kitasatosporales; family Streptomycetaceae; genus Kitasatospora; species Kitasatospora sp. NPDC093806. Next base: position 29,461 of record NZ_JBFBDO010000071.1, on the reverse strand, counting down.
GACAAGAAGGCCAAGGAGGCCGCCGCCAGCGCCCCGATCGACGGCGTGCAGACCTTCGGCGACCTGGGCCGCACCCACGTCAAGGAGAAGGTCACCTACCCGCAGACCCCGCCGGTCGGCGGCGACCACAACGCGATGTGGCTGGACTGCATGGGCCGCGTCTACGACCAGCCGGTCGAGAACGAGCGCGCCGTCCACTCGCTGGAGCACGGCGCGGTCTGGGTGACCTACAACGGCAAGGCCACGCCGGAGGACATCAAGGCCCTCTCGGACAAGGTGAAGGCCACCCCGTACTCGCTGATGAGCCCGTACCCGGACGAGAAGGGCACCATCACCCTGAGCGCCTGGTCGACCCAGCTCGTCGTGGAGAAGGCCGACGACCCCCGGGTGAACCAGTTCTTCACCAAGTACGTCCAGGGCAAGCAGACCCAGGAGCCCGGCGCCTCCTGCTCGATGGGGGCGATGTGACCGCCGCCGAGGGCACGGCGCCGGGGACGGAAGGCGGCGCGGAGGACGCGACGGAGCCCGTCGCCTCCGCCGCCCCGGCGACGTCCAACCGGCGGCTCTGGTGGCCGGCCGCGCTGGCCGCCGCGGTCGCGCTCGCGCTCGGCGTGCCGGCCCTGGTGGCCGGCGGGTCGCCGGCCTCCGGCTCCTCCGCCCTCACCGTGCCGGCGAACGACTCCCCCGAGGCCGGGTTCGCCCGCGACATGGCGACCCACCACCAGCAGGCGGTCGACCTGTCGTTCATCGTCCGCGACCGGACGACCGACCAGCCGACCCGCACGCTGGCCTTCGACATCATCAACACCCAGGCCAACCAGCGCGGCATGATGATGGGCTGGCTCGACCAGTGGGGGCTGCCGCAGCACTCCACGGCCAAGCCGATGGCCTGGATGTCGATGTCGATGGGCGGCCACGGCCATGGCGCCGACTACCAGGCGCACGACGGTTCGCTGATGCCCGGCATGGCCACCAACGCCCAGCTCGCCAAGCTCCGCACGCTGGACGGGCGGGAGGCCGAGGTGTTCTTCCTGCAGCTGATGCTGGAGCACCACAAGGGCGGCGTCGACATGGCCCAGGGCTACGTCGACATGGCGCGCAACGAGTCGGAGAAGCGGCTCGCGCAGACGATGGTGATCGGGCAGTCCTCGGAGATCGAGCTGATCACCGACATGCTCAAGGAGCGCGGCGCGGCCCCCGGGGTGCCCGCCTCCTGACCTGCGGGACGCAGCACGCACCAGGCACCAGGCACCATGCACCAGGCACGACACGGCCGGGCGGCGGACGGGAGTACTCGTCCGCCGCCCGGCCGTTTCCGTCCCCGACCTCCCGGCCGTCCTCAGCGGCGCCGGACCGACCGGGTGAGCACCGCACCCACGGCCGCGACGACGGCGAGCGCGAGCAGCACCGACCGGCCGCCCTGCGCCGGGCCGGCCAGGTGGACGCCGAGCACCGGCAGCGCGGTGCCGAGCGCCGTCCCGAGGCTGCGGGCCATGTTCACCATGCCGCCGCCGACCGCCGAGCACTCGGCCGGGATCGCCCGCATCACCAGCGCGTTGTTGGCCGGCAGCAGCAGGCCGAGCCCGCCGCCGGCCAGCAGCAGCGGGACCGCGACCAGCAGCGGGACCGTCGCCCCGGCGGCCGGGAGCAGCGCGCAGCAGAGCAGTCCGGTCCCGGCCAGGGCCGCGCCGAGACGGCAGCGGGTGACGTCCGTCCAGCCGCGCGGCAGCAGCGCGCCGCCGACCGTCGCGGCCACCGCGAACGCGGCCGGGAGCAGGGTGATCAGCAGGCCGGCCCGGGCGGTCGACAGGCCCGCCTCGGCGAGCAGCACCGGGCCGAGCACCAGTGGGCAGAACAGCAGCAGGTAGCCGATCAGCGAGACGGCCAGGCCCGGGCGGACGCCGGGGGTGTTGACCAGGCCGGGGGCGAGGATCGGCCGGGTGGCGCGGCGTTCCTGGCGGACCAGGCCGAGCGCGCACAGGACGGCGGCGAGCAGCAGGCCGGCGACCGCCGGGCCGGGCAGCGGCAGACCGGAGGCGGCGGAGAGGGCGAGCAGCAGGGCGGTGGTCGAGCCGGTGAGCAGCAGCAGTCCGCCCAGGTCGAAGCGGCCGGCCTGCCGCCCGTCGTCGGAACGCCGCGGCCCGGGCACCCGCTGGGTGCCGGATTGCGTGCGGGGCAGCAGGAACCAGCCCGCCAGGATGCCGACCAGCCCGATCGGCACGTTGATCCAGAACACCCAGCGCCAGGAGGCGTGCTCCACCAGCAGCCCGCCGAGGCTGGGGCCGAGCGCGAGGCCGAGGCCCTGGGCGGCGGCCTGGACGCCGAGCGCCCGGCGCATCGCGTGCTCGGGCACGCCGCGCGCGACCAAGGCGACGCTGTTGGCCTGCATCATCGCGCCGCCGACCGCCTGGACGGCGCGGCAGGCGACCAGGGTGGCGAGGTTGCCGGCGAATCCGGCGCCGAGCGAGGCGAGGGCGAAGACGGCGAAGCCGCCGAGGTACATCGTCTTGCGGCCGACCAGGTCGGAGAGGCGTCCGACCGGCGCGAGCAGCGCGACCAGCACCAGCAGGTAGGCGAGGGCGACCCATTCGACGGCGGCGAAACCGGTGTGGAAGTGGCGCTGGAGCGCCGGGTAGGCGAGGGCGGTGACGCTGGCGGTCAGCTGGCCGAGGAACGCCCCGAGGCAGACGGTGCCCACGGCCAGCCAGTGGGCGTACCGCCGGCCGGCTATGACGCGCGGCCGGGGGTGCTCGGTGAGGAGCCGAGCGGTGAGGGTTGACGCGGCGTTCATACGGCGAAATATATCGGATACAGATATGTTCCCTCTACGATCTGATCTGCCGACGATCGAAGCGGCCCCGTCGGGGGTCGGTCGCCCCCGGCCGGGGATCGGTCGTCCGCGACCGGCCGAGGGCCGTCAAGGACCGTCCGGACCAGGCGATACGCTTTCCGCCATGCCGTCGTCGCCCCCCGTTCCCGACCCCGCCAGCACGCCCGACCCCGCCGCCGCGCCCGTCACCGGATCCGCCGTCGAGCCCGCCGCCGGACCGCGGGACCCGGAGCCGACGGCGATCGAACGCGCCCGACGGCTCACCGACGCGGTGACCCGGCTCCGCCGCGCCCTGCGCAGCAGCATCCGCACCGACTACCCGTGGGAGTCCCTGCCGATGGCGCAGGTCGAACTCCTCCAGACGCTCGCCGCCGCGCCCCTGCGGGTCGGTGAACTGGCCGCCCGGCAGCGGCTCGCCCCGAACACCGTCAGCGGCCTGGTCGGCAAGCTCCTGGAGGCCGGGTTCGTCGACCGCCAGGCCGACCCCGGCGACCGCCGCACCGCCCGGATCGCCCTCACCCCGGCCGGCCGGCGCCAGCTCGACGACTGGCAGCGCGCCCACGAACGCCGGATCGCCACCGCGCTCGACACCCTCTCCCCCGCCGACCGCGACGCCGTCATGCTCGCCCTGCCCGCCCTGGAGCACCTCGCCCGCGCCCTCGCCGACCCGACCGCCGACTGAGCCGGCCGACCGGGCCGCGCAAACCGGTGGCCGCCGGTCGATCGGCCGACTATCGTCCTGACATGGACCCCTCACTGCTGCGCCTCGAACCCTGGACCGACGCCGATCTCGCACTGCTGCGTCTGATCAACACCCCGGAGATGCGCAAGCACGTCGGCGGCCCGGAGACCGAGGAGCAGGTCCTCCACCGCCACCGCCGCTACCTGGACTTCGTCCCCTCCGGCATCGGCTGCATGTACCGCATCGTGCTGGCGGAGGACGGAACGGCCGTCGGGTCGGTCGGCTACGCGGAACGCACCTGGCAGGGCGAGGCCGTCTACGAGATGGGCTGGAACGTCCTCACGCCCTACCAGGGCCGGGGCATCGCCGCGGCCGCGACGACCGCCGCCGTGGCCGCCCTCGCCCGCCTCGCCCGCCTCCCCCACCTGCACGCCTTCCCCGCCATCGACAACCCCGCCTCCAACGCGGTCTGCCGCAAGGCCGGCTTCACCCTCCTCGGCGAGACCGACTTCGAGTTCCCGCCCGGCCGCTTCACCCGCAGCAACGACTGGCGGGTGACCCTCGCTGACCGCCCGGCCTGACCCCGCCCGGCCAGGGGCTCAGGGCCCTCCGACTGCCACCCGCCGCGGCGGACACCGGCTCCGCGTCCTCGAAGACCTCGCCGAGCCCACCGGGCGGCGGGGCATCGGGCAGCCGGGTGGGCGGGTGGGCGGGTGACCTCTTCCAGCGGTCAGAACAGGGCGCCGCTTTCGAGGTCGAGGAGCCAGCGCTTGCGGTCGGTGCCGGCGGCGAAGCCGGTGAGGGTGCCGTTGGCGCCGAGGACGCGGTGGCAGGGGCGGACGATCAGGAGCGGGTTGGCGCCGACCGCGCCGCCGACCGCGCGGACGGCCCTCGGGGACTCGCCGGCCAGCTCCGCGAGCCGGCCGTAGGTGACCGTCTCGCCGTAGGGGATCTTGTCGAGCGCGGCCCAGATCCGGCGGCGGAACTCGGTGCCGACCGGGGCGAGCGGCAGGTCGAAGGCGGTGCGCTCGCCGGCGAAGTACGCGGTGAGCTGGGCCACCGGTTCGGCGAGGGCGTCCGGGTCGTGCACCCAGTCGTCGGCGGGTTCGGCGAGCGCGTACTTCTGGCCGGGGGCGGTCACGGTGGCCAGCGCGGCCGGGCCGCCGTCCGCGGGCAGGACGCCGCTGAGCAGCAGCCGGCCGAAGGGGCTCTCCATGAAGGTGAAGACGGTGGTGGTCTTCTCGGTGGCGGTCTTCTCGGTGGCGCTCATGCTCGGGTGTTCTCCGTTCCGGTGGTGCCGGTGGTTCCGGTGCGGTGGTCGTCGGCCGGGCCCGCCCACAGGCGGTGCACGGCGTAGGAGCGCCAGGGGGCCCAGGCCTCGGCCGCGCGGGCGGCGGACTTCGGGTCCCCGGGGGCGTCGAGCCGGAGCAGTCCGTGCTTGACGCCGATGTCGCTCGGGAGGAAGACGTCGGGGTCGGCGAGGGCGCGCATCCGCAGGTAGCCGACGGTCCACGGGCCGATGCCGGGCAGGGCGAGCAGCTGCGCGGCCGCCTCCTCCCGGTCGACGCCGCCGTCGAGCCGGACGGCGCCCTCGGCGAGCGCGGCGCAGAGGCCGATGAGGGCGCGGCGGCGGGCGGCCGGCATCGCGAAGTCCTCCGGGTCCGCGGCCGCGAGGGCGGCCGCGGTCGGGAAGAGCAGCCGCAGTCCGCCGCTGGGTTCGGGCAGCTCGGTGCCGTACTTCGCGGCGAGCCGGCCGGCCAGGGTGCGGGCGGCGCCGACGGTGACCTGCTGGCCGAGGACGGCGCGGACGGCGAGTTCGTGCGGGTCGACGTGGCCCGGCGAACGCAGCCCGGGGCGGGCGCGGACCAGCGGGCCGAGCAGCGGGTCGGCGCCGAGCTGGTCGTCGACCGCGAGCGGGTCGGCGTCCAGGTCGAACAGGATCCGCAGGCGCTGGACGGCGGTCGGCAGGTCGCGCAGGTCGGTGAGGAGCAGCCGGCAGTCCAGCCAGCCGCGGGTGCGGGGCCGGTCGGGGGCGAGGCCGTCGACCTCGGCGATGCCGTGGCCGTACGGGAGGGCCAGGGTGCGGCGGTAGGTGCGCACGCCGGGGACGGCGCCGGGCACCACCTCCTCCACGCCGGGGACGGCACGCAGGGCGAGGAAGTCGATCAGGTGGTCGCTGTCGAGCGGGCCCCGGTAGGCGAGCCGCAGGGCGAGGCCGCCGGCCGGGGTGGCGGTGCGGCGTCCGGCCGCGACCTCGGCGCGCAGTCCGCTCGGGGTGCGGTCGTAGACCTCGCGGACGGTCTCGTTGAACTGCCGGACGGAGGCGAAGCCGGACGCGAAGGCGATCTCGGTGACCGGCAGCTCGGTGGTCTGGAGCAGCAGCCGGGCGGTCTGGGCGCGGCGGGCGCGGGCCAGCGCGATCGGGCCGGCGCCGAGTTCGGCGGTGAGCTGGCGCTGGAGCTGGCGGGAGCTGTAGCCGAGGTGCTGGGCCAGGCCGGCGACGCCCTCGCGGTCCACGACGCCGTCACCGATCAGGCGCATCGCCCGGCCGACCAGGTCGGCGCGGTGGTTCCACTCGGGCGAGCCGGGGACGGAGTCGGGGCGGCAGCGGCGGCAGGCGCGGAAGCCGGCGCTCTGCGCGGCGGCGGCGCTGGGGTAGAAGGTGCAGTTGACGCGCTTGGGGGTCACGGCCGGGCAGCTCGGCCGGCAGTAGATGCCGGTCGAGGTGACGGCCGTGAAGAAGACGCCGTCGAAGCGGGCGTCCCGGCTGTCCACGGCCCGGTACCGGATGTCGTCGTCGATCACGCTGTCCAGTCTGCGGCACCCGGCGGGCTCCGACTGGCGGAAATCGGACGTGGGCGTGGGGGCGAGTGGGGCGCGGCGACGGGCGGCGGTGGGCGGCGGAAAACCGCGCGCGGGCGGGCCGGGCGGCCGGATAGCCTGCGCACGACCCCGCCCCCACAGCCAAGGAGCTCCCGTGCCCGAGCCGACCGACGACGGCTACACCGGTCCGGACGACCCCCGGGTCACCGCGCTGCGCGTCGAGCAGTTCGCCTTCCCCGGTCCGCTCCGGGACCAGCTGGTCGGCGCCGTGCTGTCCGGGGCCAAGACCAGCACCACCGGCCTGCTCGTCGAGTACGAGACCGAGGGCGCGCCGCTGCCGGTGAGCGGTACCCGCGGGGCGGTGGTGGACTCGGCCGGGCTGATCGTCGCGGTGACCGAGACCACGGACGTCCGGGTCGTCCCGCTCGGCGAGGTGGACCTGCGGCACGCGCTGGACGAGGGCGAGGGCTACGCGACGGTCGCCGAGTGGCGGGCCGGGCACGAGCGGTTCTGGCAGAGCGCGGAGCTGCGCGCGGCGCTCTGCGACCCGGGCTTCACGGTGGACGACAGCACGCCGGTCGTGCTGGAGCGGTTCCGCCTGGTCGCCGACCTCCGCTGAGGCCCCGGCGGCGGAGCCCTCGACGGGTGCGGCGCCCTTGACGGGTAGGCGCCCTTGACGGGTGCGGCGGCGGGCGGCAGCCTCCGGAGCAGTCCGCCACCGCTCCCCCCGGAGGCACCGATGACGAACCCGACGCCCGCGACGCCGGCCACGAAGACGCCCACCCCGACGCCCGCCTTCCCGCCCGGTTTCCGCTGGGGCGCCGCCACCGCCGCCTACCAGGTGGAAGGCGCCGCCGCCGAGGACGGCCGTACGCCCTCCGTCTGGGACACCTTCTGCCGCACCCCCGGCCGGGTGCACGACGGCGACACCGGCGACGTGGCCACCGACCACTACCACCGCTACCGCGAGGACGTCGCGCTGATGGCCGGGCTGGGCCTCGACGCCTACCGGTTCTCGCTCGCCTGGCCCCGGGTGCGGCCGGGCGGCAGCGGCCCGGCCAACCGGGCCGGCCTGGACTTCTACGACCGGCTGGTGGACGAGCTGCTCGCGCACGGCATCACGCCGGTCGTCACCCTCTACCACTGGGACCTGCCGCAGCCGCTGGAGGACGCGGGCGGCTGGACGACCCGGTCGACCGCGCACCGCTTCGCCGAGTTCGCCGCCCTGGCGGCGGGCCGGCTCGGCGACCGGGTCACGTCCTGGACCACCCTGAACGAGCCCTGGTGCAGCGCCTTCCTCGGTTACGGCAGCGGCGTGCACGCCCCCGGCCGGGCCGATCCGGTGGCCGCGCTGACCGCCCACCACCACCTGCTGCTGGCCCACGGGCTGGCCGTCGGGGCACTGCGCGCGGCACTGCCCGCCGGGGCCGAGGTGTCGCTGACGCTCAACCTCGCCGACGTCCGCGCGCGCACCGACGACCCGGCGGACCGGGACGCGGCACGGCGGATCGACGGCCTGGCGAACCGGATCTTCCTGGACCCGGTCTTCCACGGCCGCTACCCCGCCGACGTGCTCGCCGACACCGCGCACCTCACCGACTGGGCGTTCGTCCGCGACGGCGACCTCACCGCGATCGCCCGGCCGCTGGACGCGCTCGGCCTCAACTACTACACGCCCACCGTGGTCTCCGCCGAGCAGCCGACGGCCCCGGACCACACCCCGGCCGAGGGCCCGCGCGAGGACGGCCACGGCGGCGGCGAGCGCTCGCCCTGGCCGGCCGACGAGGGCATCCGGTTCCACCCCGCCGCCGGCCCCCGGACGGCGATGGGCTGGCCGGTGGACCCGGACGGGCTGTACCGGCTGCTGAGCCGGCTGCGCACCGAGCTGCCCGGACTGCCGCTGCTGGTGACCGAGAACGGCGCCGCCTACGAGGACCGCCCGGACGCGACCGGCGCCGTGCACGACCCGGAGCGGATCGCCTATCTGCACGGCCACCTGGACGCCGTCCGCCGGGCGATCGCGGACGGCACCCCGGTGCGCGGGTACTTCCTCTGGTCCCTGCTGGACAACTTCGAGTGGGCGTACGGCTACTCGAAGCGGTTCGGCATCGTCCACGTGGACTTCGCGAGCCTGCGCCGCACGCCCAAGTCGAGCGCGCACTGGTACGCGGAGCTGATCCGGACCGGCCGGCTGCCCGAGGCGGGCCACCACCCCACGGAGCGCCGACCGCTCACCTGAGCGGGAGTCACCACTTCACGGTGCCTCCCGCCGCGCGCATCGTCTTGGTGATGGTCTTCCACTTCTTCACCCGGGCCGTGGCGAGCCGGGCGTCCGAGCGGGAGGCGATCCACTCGTTCTCCCGCTGGAGCTTGCGGTAGCTCTCCATCCGCCGCTCCGGGAGGGTGCCGTCGGCCAGCGCGGCCCGCACCGCGCAGCCGGGCTCGCTCTCGTGGTGGCAGTCGTGGAAGCGGCACTCCTCGGCCAGCTCCTCGATGTCGGCGAAGGCCAGCGCGACGCCCTCGCCACCGTAGAGGCCGACCTCGCGCAGGCCGGGGGTGTCGATCAGCACCCCGCCGCCGGGCAGCGGGACGAGCTCGCGGGTGGTCGTGGTGTGCCGGCCCTTCTGGTCGCCGGAGCGGGCCTCCTGGACGGCCATCACGTCGGCCCCGGCCAGCACGTTGGTGAGGGTGGACTTGCCGACGCCGGACTGGCCGAGCACGGCGGTGGTGCCGGGCGTGCAGGCGCGCAGCACGTCGATCCCCTCGCCGGTCTCGGCGCTGACCACCAGGACGGTGACCCCGGGCGCGGCGGCCTCGACGTCGGCCCGGATGAAGTCGGCGTCGTCGACCAGGTCGGCCTTGGTGAGGGCGACCAGCGGCTCGGCGCCGGACTCCCAGGCGAGGGCGAGGAAGCGCTCGATCCGGCCGAGGTCGGGCTCGGCGGCGAGCGAGGCGGCGACCACCACGGTGTCGACGTTGGCGGCGAGCACCTGGCCGTCGGAGCGCTTGCCCGCGACCTTGCGGATGATCGCGGTGGAGCGCGGCAGCAGGGCCACGACGGCGGGCATGGGCAGGCCGGCCGAGAGGTCGACGGCGGCCCAGTCCCCGGTGCACGGGCAGTTGATCATGTCGGCGTCGCCGACCTGCCGGGTGTCGGCCCGGACGGTGCGCAGGTCACCGCTCTCGGGGTCGACCAGGACGGCGTCGCACTGGCCGCGGTCGACCCGGACGATCCGGGCCGGGACCAGCCCGGCCGCGGCGAACGGCGCGAACAGCTCGGCGAGCTCGGCCGTCCAGCCGTAGCCGGTCAGCGAGAAGACATCGTCCGAGGCGGAGATGGAGGAAATGGAGGAAGGAGAAGAGACGGAAACGGAGGCAGCGTTGGACAACGCAGTGGGCCCTTCGGGAGGAAAGTGATCCCGCCAGGGCTCGGCTGCACGCGCGAAAGGGCTACGTCAGCCGGCGGCCGGCAGGGAGAGGTGGATGCGGGCGCTGCCCAGGGCAGCCGTCATGACAGTCGTGGCCATGGGACTCACCTCCTGCTTTCTCTCCTCGGGCCGGCGACGACGCCGCCCGAACCGGACTGCTCACACCGTAGCCAACCCGTTCCGCCCTGCCAACAGGTTTTTCACCTGCGGATTCACCCGCGAGGACAAGGCCTCAGCGCTGGTCCCACGGCGGCCGCGGCGGGTGGCTGGGCAGCGGGTACTCCGGCGGCGGCGCGGTCGGCCGGTCGCTGTCCGGCGGCGGCGGGGTGGGCCGGTGGTGCGGGCCGCCCCCGCGCGCGCCGAGCCGGCCGCGGAGGTTGTCGGCGGCGAGCACGTCGGCCCACCGCTCGGGGTACTCGGAGGGCACGTCGAGGTCGTCGCCCTCGTCCTCCCAGTACTCCTCCTCGCCGCCCTCGGCGAGGCCCAGCTCGCGCGCCCGGCGGGCCCGTTCGACGGCGCGCCGGGCGGCCACCTCGCGGACCACGGCGGCGGCCGCCTCCTCGTGCGCGCGCTCGTTCTCGGCGCGGGCGTCGGCGGTCTCCAGGGTGGGCCAGCGGCGGTCTATGGCGGCGTTCATCGCGGCGCCGATGAGCACCGCGAGCGCCACCACGAAGATCCAGAGCAGCACCGCCACCGGCGCGGCCAGCGAGCCGTAGACCGAGTGGCCCTCGATCGAGCTGACCAGGTAGAGGCGGAGCGCGACGCTGCAGAAGACCAGCACCACCAGCGCCACGAGCGCTCCCGGGATGTCCTCCCGCCAGGGCGTGGAGACCGGCACCGCGAGGTGGTAGAGGGTGGTCAGCGAGACGATCAGCAGCAGGATCGCGAACGGCCAGTAGGCGGCGTTGATCAGCGCCGCGCTCTCCGGGACGGCGTTGGTCACCAGCCCCGGCCCGGCCATCAGCAGCGGCAGCACCAGCGAGCCGATGACCAGCGCGCCGAGGTAGAGGCCGAGCGACATCAGCCTCGTCTTGACGATGCCGCGCTTGCCGTCGAGCCCGTACATCACGGTGATGGTGTCGATGAAGATGTAGAGCGCCCGGGAGCCGGACCAGAGCGACAGCAGGAAGCCGATCGAGATCAGGTCGGGTCTGGTCTGGTCGAAGACCTGCCGCAGCAGCGGCTGGACCACCTCGGTGATGGAGGAGTCCGAGAGGACCGTCCCGGCCGCCTTGACGATGTCGGCCTTGAGCTTGTCGATGGTGCCCGCGCCGAGGAAGTCGTCCAGGTAGCCGAGCGTGCCGGCCAGGCAGAGCAGCAGCGGCGGGATGGAGAGGAGGGTGAAGAACGCCGCCTCCGCGGCGAGCCCGGTGACCCGGTACTCGACGCAGGTGTTGGTGGTGTCCTTGACCAGGGCCCAGGCGGTGGTCCGCCAGGTGATCTGCTTGGCCGCCCGCCGGGATCCCTTGCCCCGACGACGGGAGGGCCGCTCGGGGTTCGGTCTCGTCGTTTCGCCTGCTGCTTGCACAGGGGTAACGGTATCGGGACCTGCTGGGGACCCGGCACGGGCCCGCCGCAGGCCGCGGTTCACGGAGCGATTCCCCGAGCGTTTCGGCAAGGGATCCGGGGAGCGATCCGGGGAGCGATTCCGGGAGCGGCCGGAACGCTCGGGCATCTCGTCATTCGAAACTCTGGCGTCCAGAATACGGACGTTAGTGGACCGCGAGTCGTGCGCCGTGCGAATCTCTTGCCATGCCAAGCGCCGGAGCCACCCTAGTAGGTCGACTGCACGTCGATCTCCTTCGCGTGTCCAGCGCCATCTGTCCGGTGACCTGAGCCTCACTCCGCCGTCCCACCGCCCCCGGCGCCACCTCCCCGCCGTCCCCGCCGAAGCGGATGCGCGGGACGCCTGCCCGGCCACCGCTCCCTGCGTCTCAAGTCCTGAGAAAACCGCAGGTCACAGCAGTCCCGCCGGGCCGAGCCCGCCCAGCGACCCACCCGGCGTCAGAGCCACCTGCCCCGAAGGACTTCACCATGGCCACCACTCCCGAGAGCGCCGAGCCCACGGCCGACCGCGCCCCCGAGCGCCGCCCCGCCGCGGCGCGCAAGGTGACCCGTCACCGCGGCGAGGGCCAGTGGGGCATGGGCCACTTCACTCCTCTGAACGCCAACGAGCAGTTCAAGAAGGACGACGACGGTCTCAATGTGCGGACACGTATTGAGACGATCTACGCGCACCGGGGCTTCGACTCGATCGACCCGGCCGACCTGCGCGGCCGGATGCGCTGGTGGGGTCTGTACACCCAGCGCAAGGAGGGCATCGACGGCGGCAAGACCGCGATCCTCGACCCGCACGAGCTCGACGCCGAGTTCTTCATGCTCCGGGTCCGGATCGACGGCGGCCGGCTGACCGTCGCCCAGCTGCGCGCCGTCGCCGAGGTCTCCGAGCAGTACGGCCGCAACACCGCCGACCTGACCGACCGGCAGAACATCCAGTACCACTGGATCCGGATCGAGGACGTCCCGGCGATCTGGCAGAAGCTGGAGGCCGTCGGCCTCTCCACCACCGAGGCCTGCGGCGACACCCCGCGCGTCATCCTCGGCTCCCCGGTGGCCGGCATCGCCGAGGACGAGATCATCGACGGCACCCCCGCCATCGACGAGATCCAGCGCCGCTTCATCGGCAACCCCGACTTCTCCAACCTGCCGCGCAAGTTCAAGTCCGCCGTCTCCGGCTCCCCGCAGCTGGACGTCGCGCACGAGATCAACGACGTCGCCTTCGTCGGCGTGGTCCACCCGGAGCACGGCCCCGGCTTCGACCTCTGGGTCGGCGGCGGCCTCTCCACCAACCCCAAGCTGGGCGTCCGGCTCGGCGCGTGGGTCCCGCTCGACGAGGTCGCCGACGTCTACGGCGGCGTCATCGGCATCTTCCGCGACTACGGCTACCGCCGGCTGCGCAACCGCGCCCGGCTGAAGTTCCTGATCGCCGACTGGGGCGTGGAGAAGTTCCGCCAGGTGCTGGAGGACGAGTACCTCAAGTACCAGCTCATCGACGGCCCCGCCCCGCAGGAGCCGGCCGGCCGCTGGCGCGACCACGTCGGCGTGCACCGGCAGAAGGACGGCAACTACTACGTCGGCTTCGCCCCGCGGGTCGGCCGGGTCGACGGCGCGCTGCTCGGCCGGATCGCCGACCTCGCCGAGGCGCACGGCAGCGACCGGCTGCGCACCACCGCCGAGCAGAAGATGCTGGTCCTCGACGTCGCCGAGGAGCGGGTCGAATCGCTGGTGGCCGGCCTGGAGGCGCTCGACCTGCGGGTCACCCCCTCGCCGTTCCGCCGCGGCACCATGGCCTGCACCGGCATCGAGTACTGCAAGCTCGCCATCGTCGAGACCAAGGAGCGCGGGCGCACCCTGATCGACGAGCTGGAGCAGCGGCTGCCCGACTTCGAGGAGCCGCTGACCATCAACATCAACGGCTGCCCGAACGCCTGCGCCCGCATCCAGGTCGCGGACATCGGTCTCAAGGGCCAGCTGGTGACCGACGACCAGGGCAACCAGGTCGAGGGCTACCAGGTGCACCTGGGCGGCGCGCTCGGCCTGGAGGCCGGCTTCGGCCGCAAGGTCCGCGGCCTCAAGGTCACCAAGGACGGCCTGCCGGACTACGTCGAGCGCGTGCTGACCCGCTACCGGGCCGACCGCGCCGAGGGCGAGCGCTTCGCCCAGTGGGCCGCCCGGGCCAGTGAGGAGCAGCTGTCGTGAGCGAGCGCGCCGCACCGTTCTTCTGCCCGTACTGCGGGGACGAGGACCTGCGCCCGTCCGAGGCCGGACACGGCGCCTGGGAGTGCCACGGCTGCCGCCGGGCCTTCCAGCTGAAGTTCCTCGGCCTGCTGTCGCCGACCAACGGAGCACCGACCGGCGGGGCTTCGACCAACGGAGCACCGACCGGCGGGGCGTCGACCAACGGGGGTGGCCAGGGTGACCGGCACGACCACTGACCACGAGGAGCTCGCGACCAGGGCCGCGCTGGAGCTGGAGGAGGCCACCCCGCAGGAGATCCTGCGGTGGGCCGCCGACACCTTCGGCAAGCGCTTCTGCGTCACCTCCTCGATGGAGGACGCGGTCGTCGCCCACCTCGCCTCCTCGGTGTTCCCCGGCGTGGACGTGGTCTTCCTGGACACCGGCTACCACTTCCCGGAGACCATCGGCACCCGGGACGCGGTGGCGGCGACCATGCCGGTCAACGTCATCACGCTCACCCCGACGCTGACCGTGGCCGAGCAGGACGCGCGGTACGGGCCGGAGCTGCACGACCGCGACCCGGACCTGTGCTGCTCGCTGCGGAAGGTCGAGCCGCTGAACCGCGGCCTCGGCGGGTACGACGCCTGGGCCACCGGGCTGCGCCGCGACGAGTCGCCGACCCGGGCGAACACCCCGGTGGTCGCCTGGGACGCGAAGCGCCGCAAGGTCAAGCTCGCGCCGATCGCCCGCTGGACGCAGGAGGATGTGGACGCCTACGTCAACGCCAACGGCGTGCTGCTCAACCCGCTGCTGTGGGAGGGGTACACGTCCATCGGCTGCTCCCCGCTCTCCTGCACCCGCAAGCCGGGCGAGGGCGAGGACGCCCGGTCCGGCCGCTGGTCCGGCTCCGGCAAGACCGAGTGCGGCATCCACCTCTGAACCACCGCACGAGACCACCGCACGAGCACCACCCCGCAGGACCCCGCACCACCCCGAACCACCGTCAACACCCCTCTGGAGACCCCACCGTGACGACAGCCGACACCCTGGCCGCCGACGGAGCCGCAGAGGCGGCCCCCGCGGCCGCCCCCTGCGAGCGCGGCGCCACCGTGTGGCTGACCGGGCTGCCGAGCGCGGGCAAGACCACGCTCGCCTTCGCCCTGGCCGAGCGGCTGCGCGCCGAGGGCCACAAGGTCGAGGTCCTGGACGGCGACGAGATCCGCGAGTTCCTCTCCAAGGGCCTCGGCTTCACCCGCGAGGACCGGCACACCAACGTCACCCGGATCGGCTTCGTCGCCGAGAAGCTCGCCGCCAACGGCGTCAAGGTGCTCGCCCCGGTGATCGCCCCCTACGCCGACTCCCGCGCCGCCGTGCGCGAGCGGCACGGCGCCCACGGCACCGAGTTCCTGGAGATCCACGTCGCGACCCCGGTCGAGCTGTGCGCCGAGCGCGACGTCAAGGGGCTGTACGCGAAGCAGGCGGCCGGCGAGCTCTCCGGCCTGACCGGCGTCGACGACCCGTACGAGGCCCCGGAGAACCCGGAGCTGCGCCTGCAGACGCAGGGCCGCGCGGTGGCCGAGTCCGCCGCCGAGCTGCACGCCTTCCTGACCGAGAGGGGCCTCGTATGAGCACCGTGACCGACCGCCCGGTCCACACCGGCGACACCCCCTTCGCGCTGTCCCACCTGGACGCGCTGGAGGCCGAGTCGGTGCACATCTTCCGCGAGGTCGCGGGGGAGTTCGAACGCCCGGTGATCCTGTTCTCCGGCGGCAAGGACTCCATCGTCATGCTGCACCTGGCGCTCAAGGCCTTCTGGCCGGCCGCCGTCCCGTTCTCGCTGCTGCACGTCGACACCGGCCACAACTTCCCCGAGGTCATCGCCTACCGGGACCGCGTGGCCGCCGAGCACAACCTGCGCCTGCACGTCGCCCACGTCCAGGACTTCATCGACGACGGCCGGCTGCGCGAGCGCCCCGACGGCACCCGCAACCCGCTGCAGACGGTGCCGCTGCTGGACGCCATCGAGACCAACCGCTTCGACGCCGTCTTCGGCGGCGGCCGCCGCGACGAGGAGAAGGCCCGGGCCAAGGAGCGCGTCTTCTCGCTGCGCGACGAGTTCGGCGCCTGGGACCCGCGCCGCCAGCGCCCCGAGCTGTGGTCGCTGTACAACGGCCGGCACGCGGTCGGCGAGCACGTGCGCGTCTTCCCGCTGTCCAACTGGACCGAGCTGGACGTCTGGCAGTACATCGAGCGGGAGAACATCGAGCTCCCGGAGATCTACTACGCCCACGAGCGCGACGTCTTCGCCCGCAGCGGCATGTGGCTGACCGCCGGCGAGTGGGGCGGCCCCAAGGAGAACGAGCCCGTCGAGCGGCGGCTGATCCGCTACCGCACCGTCGGTGACATGTCCTGCACCGGCGCCGTCGACTCCGACGCCAGCACCATCCAGGCCGTCATCGCCGAGATCGCCGCCAGCCGCCTCACCGAGCGCGGCGCCACCCGCGCCGACGACAAGCTCTCCGAGGCCGCGATGGAAGACCGCAAGCGCGAGGGATACTTCTAATGAGCACCACCCAGGCCGACACCACCCAAGAGGCCACCGCCACCTCCCTGCTGCGGTTCGCCACCGCCGGCTCCGTCGACGACGGCAAGTCCACCCTGGTCGGCCGGCTGCTGCACGACTCCAAGTCGGTGCTCGCCGACCAGCTGGAGGCCGTCGAGCACGCCTCCCGCAACCGCGGCCAGGAGGCGCCGGACCTCGCGCTGCTCACCGACGGCCTGCGCGCCGAGCGCGAGCAGGGCATCACCATCGACGTCGCCTACCGCTACTTCGCCACCCCCCGGCGGCGGTTCATCCTCGCCGACACCCCGGGCCACGTGCAGTACACCCGGAACATGGTCACCGGCGCCTCCACCGCCGAGCTCGCCGTGGTCCTGGTCGACGCCCGCAACGGCGTGGTCGAGCAGACCCGCCGGCACGCCGCCGTCGCCGCGCTGCTGCGGGTGCCGCACGTCGTGCTCGCCGTCAACAAGATGGACCTGGTCGAGTACGCGGAGCCGGTCTTCGCCGCCATCGCCGCCGAGTTCACCGCCTACGCGGCCTCGCTCGGCGTCAAGGACGTCGTCGCGGTGCCGATCTCCGCGCTCGCCGGGGACAACGTCGTCGAGCCGTCCGCGCACATGGACTGGTACGGCGGCCCGACCCTGCTGGAGCACCTGGAGACGGTGCCGGTGGGCAGCGACCCGAGCGTCGAGCCCGCCCGCTTCCCGGTCCAGTACGTGATCCGCCCGCAGACCGAGGAGCACCCCGACTACCGCGGCTACGCGGGCCAGCTGGCCTCCGGCGTGCTGCGGGTCGGCGACCCGGTGACGGTGCTGCCCTCGGGCCACACCACCACCGTCGCCGGGATCGACGCGCTCGGCCGGGAGACCGACATCGCCTGGGCCCCCCAGTCGGTGACCGTCCGGCTCGCCGACGACCTCGACATCTCCCGCGGCGACCTCATCGCGGCCGGCTCCGTCCCCGTCCCCACCAAGGACATCGAGGCCACCGTCAGCCACCTCTACGAGCGCCCGCTGCGGGCCGGCGACAAGGTGCTGCTCAAGCACACCACCCGCACCGTCCGCGCGCTCGTCAAGGAGATCACCTACCGGATCGACATCGACACCCTCGAACAGCGCTCCGGCGCCGAGGGGTTGAACGTCAACGACATCGGCCACGTGGTGCTGCGCACCGCCGAGCCGCTGGCCCTCGACGGCTACTCCGACAACCGCCGGACCGGATCGTTCCTGCTGATCGACCCGGCCGACGGCACCACCCTCACCGCCGGCATGGCGGGCGAGGCCTTCGAGACCGTACGCACCACCGACGCACCCGACGCATCCGAAGAGGAGGACTGGGTCTGATGCCCAGCGAGGCGTTCTCGGGCATGGACAAGGAAGGCGGCCGCATCGGCAGCGGCGTCCTCGGCAGTGGCCAGGGCGGCCTGACGCGATGTGGAGGCTGACAGGAGCTCCGTCTCCTGTCACCGGGCCGTCCTTCCCGGACAGCCCGGCCTGCCCGGCAATCCGATGCCGCGAGCACCACTTCCGCCCTTCCTTCCCACGAACAGGACGACTCCGATGGCAGTCAACACCGGGATCCCCCATACCTCCGAGCGCCCCCGCGGCGGCCGGATCAGACGCGCGGCCGCCGCGGCCGCCGCCGTCGTCACCGCCGCCGGGCTGCTCTCCGCCTGCGGCTACGGCTCGAAGAGCGAGGACAACAAGCCGGCCGCCGCTCCGGCCGGTGACTCCGCCTCCGCCGCCAAGCTCTCCGCCGACACGGTGAAGATCGGCTACTTCGCCAACCTGACCCACGGCACCCCGCTGGTCGGCCTCCAGGAGGGCATCCTCCAGAAGGAGCTGGGCGCCACCCAGATCAAGACCCAGGTCTTCAACGCGGGCCCGGCCGAGATCGAGGCGCTCAACGCCGGCTCGATCGACATCGGCTGGATCGGCCCCTCCCCGGCGATCAACGGCTTCACCAAGTCCGAGGGCAAGTCGCTGAAGATCATCGGCGGTTCGGCCTCCGGCGGCGTCAAGCTCGTGGTCAACCCCGAGAAGATCACCTCGCTGGACGACCTCAAGGGCAAGAAGATCGCCACCCCGCAGCTGGGCAACACCCAGGACGTGGCGCTGCTCAACTACCTGGCCGGCAAGGGCTACAAGGTCGACGCGTCCTCCGGCGCCGGCGACGTCAGCGTGGTCCGCTCGGACAACAAGGTCACCCCGGACGCCTACAAGCAGGGCTCCATCGACGGCGCCTGGGTCCCCGAGCCCACCGCGTCCAAGCTGGTCACCCTCGGCGCGAAGGTCCTGCTCAACGAGAAGGACGTCTGGCCGGACAAGAAGTTCGTGATCACCAACATCATCGTCTCGCAGAAGTTCCTCGCCGAGCACCCCGACGTCGTCGAGGCCGTGCTGCGCGGTTCGGTGACCACCAACGCCTACATCAAGGCCAACCCGGACAAGGCCAAGGCCACCGCCAACGAGGCCATCAAGAAGGAGGCCGGCAACGCCCTGGAGCCGGCCGTCCTCGACCCGGCCTGGGCCGACATCGACTTCCTGGACGACCCGCTGGCCGCCACCCTGCAGGCCGAGGCCGACCACGCCGTCACCGCCGGCCTGCTCAAGAAGCCCAACCTGAACGGGATCTACGACCTCACCCTGCTCAACAAGGTGCTCAAGGAGAAGGGCCAGAGCCCCGTCGCGGACGCCGGACTCGGCGCCAAGTAGCGCCCGCGGCCGCCGACGCGCGGCCGCGCCCAGCACGGCCGCCCCGTCGCGGCCACGCACCCGAACCCCGCGGTCCGGCCCCCCGCCAGCCCGGTCGATGCCCAGTCGATTGCCCGCTCGATGCCCCGAGCACGGGCCTGGCGGGGCCCGGACCCCGGCCCCAGCTCCCGAACGCCACAGGCCAGACCACACCACGCAGGAGGTGCCCGGATGTCCCCGGCACTGACCACCTCGGACGACGCCACCGGCGTCGGCACCCGCGACGGCGCCCCCGCCGTCCGGCTCTCGCACGTGCACAAGACCTTCGGCCGTCCCGGCGCGCAGACGCACGTCCTGGACGACATCACCCTCGACGTCGCGCCGGGCGAGTTCGTCACCCTGCTCGGCGCCTCGGGCTGCGGCAAGTCCACCCTGCTCAACCTGGTCGCCGGCCTCGACGCGCCCACCGCGGGCAGCATCGAGGTCCCCGGGGGACGCCCCGCGCTGATGTTCCAGGAACACGCGCTGTTCCCCTGGCTCACCGCCGGCAAGAACATCGAACTCGCCCTCAAGCTCGCCGGCGTCCCGCGCGCCGACCGGCGGGCCGAGGCCGAGCGGCTGCTCGAACTCGTCCGCCTGCACGGCTCCTACGGCAAGCGCGTGCACGAGCTGTCCGGCGGCATGCGCCAGCGCGTCGCGATGGCCCGCGCGCTCGCCCAGGGCAGCTCCGTACTGCTGATGGACGAGCCGTTCGCCGCCCTCGACGCCATCACCCGCGACGTCCTGCACGACGAGATCACCCGGATCTGGGCCGAGCGGAAGCTCACCGTCCTGTTCGTCACCCACAACGTGCGGGAGGCCGTCCGGCTCGCCGAACGCGTCGTCCTGCTCTCCTCCCGCCCCGGCCGGGTCGCCCGCGAATGGCGGATCGACCTGCCGCAGCCGCGCCGCATCGAGTCCACCGGTGTCGCCGACCTGTCCATCGAGATCACCGAAGAACTGCGTGGGGAGATCCGTCGCCATGGCCAGCACTGACACCGCACCCGACCTGGTCAAGACCCTCACGACCGACACCGCCGACGTCGGCGCCGGCCTCGACGTGCTGGACGCCGTCACCGCCCAGCGCAGCTCGCTCGCCGAGACGCTCCGGCAGAAGGCGCTGCCGCCGCTGCTCGGCGTCGTCCTGGTGCTCGCCCTCTGGCAGGGCGCCTACAGCCTCCACCTCACCACCGCGTACAAGCTCCCCAGCCCCGCCGACGTCTGGCGGGCCGCCGGGGACCTCTGGAGCGCCGGGACGCTGTTCTCGATCATCTGGACCAGCGTCTGGCGCGGCCTGTCCGGCTTCCTGGTCGCCCTCGTCATCGGCACCCCGATCGGCCTGCTCGTCGCCCGGGTCAAGCCGGTCCGCGCGGCGCTCGGACCGGTCCTCTCCGGCCTCCAGTCGCTGCCCTCGGTCGCCTGGGTGCCCGCCGCCGTCATCTGGCTCGGCATCAACGACTCGATGATGTACGCGGTCATCCTGCTCGGCGCCGTCCCGTCCATCGCCAACGGCCTGGTCGCCGGCATCGACCAGGTGCCGCCGCTGTTCCTGCGCGCCGGCCGCACCATCGGCGCCACCGGCCTCACCGGCGCCCGGCACATCCTCATACCCGCCGCCCTGCCCGGCTACCTGGCCGGCCTCAAGCAGGGCTGGGCCTTCTCCTGGCGCTCGCTGATGGCCGCCGAACTCGTCGCCTCCTCCCCCGACCTGGGCCTCGGCCTCGGCCGGTACCTGGAGAACCAGCGCGAGTTCTCCGACATGGCGGGCGTCCTGCTCGGCATCATCCTCATCCTGTTCGTCGGCATCGCCATCGAACTGCTCGTCTTCACCCCGGTCGAGCGCCGCGTCCTGCGCAACCGCGGCCTGCTGGCCGCCGTCAAGTAAGGCCGACCCCGCCCATGTCCGCACGCCGGCTGCCCGCCGCCCCCGCCACCCCGGTGGCGGCGGGCAGCCCCGCCCTGCTGCTGATCGCCCACGGCAGCCGCGACCCCCGGCACGCCGCCACCGTCGCCGCCCTGGTCGGGCAGATCCGCGCGCTGCGCCCGGACCTCGACGTCGCGACCGCCTACCTGGACCACTGCGCCCCCGGCATCCCGCAGGTCGCCGGCCGCCTCGGCCCGCACGCGGTGGCCGTCCCGCTGCTGCTCAACCGGGCCTTCCACGCCAAGCACGACATCCCCGCCGCCCTCCGCGCCGCCGGCCTCTCCCTCCCGGTGGCGGACGTCCTCGGCCCGTCCCCGCTCCTCCTCGACGCACTCGACCGGCGGCTCGGGGAGGCGGGGCTGGACGTCTCCTCCCCCGCCGTCCGGGCCCGCACCGGCGTCGTCCTCGCCGCGGCCGGCTCCTCCGACCCGGCCGCCGACGCCGCCACCCGCGCCGTCGCGGCCGAATGGCGCCGCACCCGCGGCTGGGCCGCCGTCGAGGTCGCCTACGCCTCCGCCGGCGGCCCCCGCGTCCCCGAAGCCCTCGCCGCCCTCCGCGCGGCGGGCGCCACCCGCACCGCCGTTGCCCCCTACCTCCTCGCCCCCGGCCGCCTCCCCGACCGCATCGCCGGGGCCGCCACCGCCGCCGACCACCTCGCCGACGTCCTCGCCCCCACCCCCGAACTCGCCCACCTCCTCCTCCACCGCTACACCGAGGCCCACACAGCCGCGGCCGCACCCCGGGCCGCCCTCACCGCCTGAGCCGTCAAGACGCCTTGCGGTGCTGGTACTCCGCGACCGCCGCGGTGATCACGCTGAGCGGCACCACGACATCCTGGTCCGCCACGGCCGCCTCGATCCATTCCCTCATGATCGCCGTCGGCTTCACACCACGGGCCTGCGCCCGTCGCCGCACCTCGTCCATCACGGGCTTGGGCAGCCGGAGCGAGGTCGTGATCATCACCGACTCCACGGGCACCGGCTCCACCGGCTCGGCCGCCATGATCTCGTCCTCGGTCAGCTCGTGCGTCTCGTAGTACTCGGCCAACGCCTCGAGGTCCGCACCGTTGTCAGTCATCTGCCACCCTCAACTCGTCCGCTTGAGGAACAAGCGCCGCTCGGAGCCGGTCATGTCCCGCGCCGTGGCGCAGTACCAGCTGGATTCCACTGCCGTGCTCGCAACCAACACCACCAACAGGTGACGCCCGGCATCCGTCACGCCGAGGCAGAGCGTCGAACCGTCGCGCCCGGAGCTGAGCCATCTCGGCCGGGTGAACACGACCTGCTCCACCTCGTCGGGTGTCACCCCGTGCCTGGCGATGTGGTCCTCGGACCGGTCGGTCCAGTAGATCTCACTATGCACGACAGGAAGCGTGTTGCAAACGCATTGCACTCGGCCACCTCGTCTCACTCGATCGGGCGAGGCGCGCAAGCGCAGGCGACCGGCGCGCGGTAGCGTCGCGCGCCGTCCCGGGAAACCGGGACCCGGCGTCAGTGGGCCTGACCGGTGAGGTGGATGGTGAGGACGCCGGCGGTGATGAGGGTGAGGCCGAGGAGGGCGGCCGGGGGTGGGGTCTCGTGACGGAGGGCGAGGGCGGTCAGGACCGTGCCGAGGGTGCCGATGCCGGTGAAGACGGCGTAGGTGGTGCCGACCGGGAGGTCCCGGAGGGCGAGGGAGAGCAGGTAGGCCGCGCCGAACATGAGGGCGAGGCAGAGGGCGGTCGGCGCGGGGCGGGTGAAGCCCTCGGTCGGCTTGATGGACTGGGCCCAGGCGACCTCGACCGCGCCGGCCAGCAGCAGCCAGATCCACGGCACGGCGGTCAGCCCTCCCGCGGGACGCGGTGGCCGGCCAGCTCCGCGCCGAGTTCCCCGGCCCGGCGCAGCGCGCCGGCGAAGGAGTCGACGTGCTGGTCGCGGCGCCCGGCGAGGGCGGGGTCGACCAGGGAGTTGACCAGTTCGGCGGCGACGACCTCGCCGTCCGCCACGGCGTAGTGGCCGTTGAAGAAGTCGAGCAGGTAGCGGCCGTGGTGGTCGAAGGGCTCGCGCGGGGTGCCGGGGCCGTAGGCGCCGCCGCGACCGGCGACGACCACGAACCTGCGGGGCGCGAGGACCATCTTGGGGAAGGTCACCTGGTCGATCCAGGCCTTGAGCGCGGCGGGGATGCCGAAGTTGTACATGGGAGCGCCGATCAGCACGACGTCGGCCGCGACCAGTTCGTCGAGCAGGGGGCGGACGACCGCCCACGCCGCGCGCTCCTCCCCGGTGCGGACGGCCTCCTCGTAGCGCGCGATGTCGGTGATGCCCTCGCTCAGCAGGGTGTCGCAGATCCGGGTCCAGCCCGTACGGATCGGCGGGACGGGGTCGGCGGCGAGGTCGCGGTGGGTGACCTCGCCGCCGCCGGCCTCGCGCCAGGCGCCGACGAAGGCCGCGCCGAGGCGGCGGGAGAAGGAATCGCTGCGCGCACTGCTGTCGAGGTGCAGGAGTCGGGACACGGTGAACCCCCAGATGAGGACGGCACGGGTCGGGGAAAGGGCAAGTGGACACACTGTCCGCTTGCCGACCCACCAAACGGTAGAGGGAAGTGGACTGCGTGTCCACTTCCCTCTAGCGTTGGTCCCATGACGCCCGAACTCCCCCTGGCCGACGGCCCCCCGCCCCGCGAGCGGGCCGACGCGGCCCGCAACCGGGCCAAGGTCCTCGCCGCCGCCGAACGGCTCTTCGCCGCCGGCGACCCGACCGCCGTCACCATGGACGACATCGCCAAGGCCGCCGGCATCGGCCGCGGCACGCTCTACCGCCGCTACCCGGACCGGGCGTCGATCGCCCGCGCCCTCCTCGACGAGCACGAGCGCGCCCTCCAGGAGCGGCTGCTGCGCGGCGCCCCACCGCTCGGCCCGGGCGAGACCGAGGAATCCGGCCCCGCCCCGGCCGACCGCCTGGCCGCCTTCTACGCGGCGATGGTCGAGCTGCTGGAGACGCACAGCCACCTGGTGCTCGGCGCCGAGACCGGCGCGGCCCGCTACCGGACCGGCGCCTACGGCTTCTGGCGGCTGCACGTCGCCCATCTGGCCAGGCAGGCCGGCAGGCCGGACCCGGAGGTCCTGGCCGACCAGTTGCTCGCCCCGCTGGCCCCCGAGCTCTTCCGCCACCAGCGCGAGGCCGGCCGCACCCCCGAACGGATCGCGGCCGGCCTCGCCGTGCTGGCCCATGGCGTGCTGGGCTAGGCCGGCACGCGCCAGACCTGGTTGGCGTAGCCGTTGCAGTCCCAGATGACGATCGCACCGCCGTTGGTGGCGGAGAACGCGTACTCGTCCAGGCAGCGGCCGGACTGCGGGTTGTACAGCGAGCCGTCGGCGCGGGCCTGCCACTGCTGGGCGCCGGTCCCGTTGCAGTCGTAGACCTGCACCGGGGTGCCCTGGGCGGTGCGGCCGCCCTGGACGTCCAGGCACTTGCCGAGGGCGCGGACGGTGCCGTCGGCGCCCATCTTCCAGTTCTGGGCGGTGTTGCCGAGGCAGTCCCAGATCTGGACGGGGGTGCCGTTGGCGGTGTTGCCGTCCTTCACCCCGACGCACTTGTTGCCGTACCCGACGATCGGGCCGGTCGGCCCGGTCGGGACCCGCGGGCCGAAGCCGATCGCGGCGTAGGACGGTATCCCGCCCTGGATGCAGTAGCCGGTCACGCTGCCGTCACCGGAGACCGTCGGGCTCCAGAGCGGCTTGCTGACCTGCCAGCCGTTCTCCCAGACCGTGCACCAGCCCCCGACGCCCCAGGTCTGGTACGGGTCGAGGCCCGTGCAGGTGCCGGTGACGTTCAGGCCGTTGTAGGTGACGGAGCAGTTCTCGGCGGCCAGCGTCTCGTTGGACTTCGAGGACTCGGCGGCCGGCGCGCCCCCGGTGGACGGCGCGGCACCCGCCGGCGAGGCGGTGAGCGCGGCGGCCCCGGCCAGCAGGGCGGTCGCGAACAGGGCGGCGGTACGACGCATGCGGAAACTCCTCGGGTGGGATGGTGTTCCGGTGGACCGGGCTGCCATGCGCGTCACGCGGGCCTGGGGCCGAAGACGACGCCTATGTACCAGACGAACATCGCGCCGCCGCACGAGGCGGTGGTGCTGGTGTTGCCGGTGACCCAGTCGCTGCTGTAGCCCGGCGTGATGATCGGGACCCCGGGGTTGTTCCAGTCGTAGTTCGCGCAGGTGGCCGAGAGGAGCCAGGTCTGCCTCGGGTCGAGGCCCGAGCAGGTGCCGCGGTAGACCAGGCCGTCGGGCTTGACGGTGCAGTTCTGGTCCGGACTGGCGGCCTGCACGGCGGGGGTCTCGACAAGACCGGCGGCACCGGCCGCCGGCGCGGTGCTGAGCGCGGCGGCCCCGGCCAACAGGGCGGTGGCGAACGACGTGACGATACGGCGCACGGGGAATCTCCTTGGGGGTGAGGGCGGTCGACCGGTCAGGCGGGCACGTGCCACAGCTGGTTGGCCGTGTTGTTGAAGTCCCAGAGCTGCACGGCCACACCGTTGGCCGTGTCGTAGTTCCGTACGTCCAGGGCGCGGCCGGACTTGACGTTGACGATCGCGCCGTCGGCCCTGACCCGCCATTGCTGACTGACGGCGCCGTTGCAGTCCCACATCCACACCGACGTGCCGTTGCCGGTGTTCCCGCTCTGCGGGTCGAGGCACTTGCCGACGGCGCGGATGGTGCCGTCGGAGGCCATCCACCAGCGCTGGTTGACGTTGCCGAGGCAGTCCCACATCTGGACCGGGGTGCCGTTGTTGCTGCTGCCGCCGGTCACGTCCAGGCACTTGCCGGCCTGACCGGTGATCTGGCCGGTCGGCCCGGACGGGGGCGTGGGACCGAAGGTGATCCCCGCCTGCTGGATCGTCTCCAGGTAGCCGCACCACGCGCGGCCGATGCCGTTCCCGGTCACCCACCCGTTGCTCGCGGCCCCGGTCACCCTGAAGAAGCCGTTGGCGTCGACGCCATAGCACAGAGCGCTGACCCGCCAGGTCTGCGCCGGGTTGATGCCCGTGCAGGTACCGGTGGCGTCCCCCATGCCCTCGGTGAGGGTGCAGCCCGCGGGGACGGCGGCCTGGGTCGACGGGGCGGCCTGGGTGCCGACCGGGGCCTCGGCGGCACCGGCGGCACCGGCGGCCGGGGCGGTGGTCAGGGCGGCGACCCCGGCGAGCAGGGCGGTGGCGAACAGCGCGGCGGTACGACGCATGCGGAATGTCCTTACGGGTGAGGGTGATCCGGTCGAGGGGGCCGACGCGTTCGTCACGCGGGCGCGTGCCACAGCTGGTTGGCGGTGTTGTTGAAGTCCCAGAGCTGCGCGATCGCACCGTTGGCGGTGTCGTAGCCCCGGACGTCCAGGGCGCGGCCGGACTTGACGTTGATGATCGCGCCGTCGGCCCGGACCCGCCATTGCTGGCTGATGGCGCCGTTGCAGTCCCACATCCACACCGGCGTGCCGTTGCCGGTGTTACCGCTCTGCGGGTCGAGGCACTTGCCGACGGCGCGGATGGTGCCGTCGACGCCGACGCGCCAGGTCTGGTTGACGTTGCCGAGGCAGTCCCACATCTGGACCGGGGTGCCGTTGTTGGTGCTGCCGCCGCGCACGTCCAGGCACTTGTTCACGTAGCCGGTGATCTGACCGGTCGCTCCGGCCACGGGCGCGGGGCCGAAACTGATCCCCACTCCCCACGAGAACTGGGGGCACGAACCGATGGTGGTGCTGGTGTTCCCGGCCGCCCAGCTGAGCCAGGTCGGCCCGGGGACCGGGAGCCCGGGGTTGTTCATGTCGTAGCTGTAGCAGGAGATCGAGAGGACCCAGGTCTGCATCGGGTCGAGGCCCGAACAGGTGCCGCGGTAGCCGTACCCCTCGGGCCGGACGGTGCAGTTCTCGTTCGGGCTGACGGTCTGCACGGTCGGCGCGGTCGGCGCGGCCTGGGCGGCCTGGGCGACGGCGGTCGGTGCGGTGGTGAGCGCGGCGGCCACGGCCATCAAGGCGGTGGCGAGCAGCGTGACGATACGACGCACGGGGAAGCTCCTAGCGAGGTGAGGGTGATGGTCCGTCAGGCGGGGAGGTGCCACACCTGGTTGGCGGCGCCGTTGCAGTCCCAGATGCCGAGCTGGTTGCCGTTGTTCGTGGCGAAGCCCAGGTCGTCCAGGCAGCGGCCGGACTGCGGGTTGAGGATCGAGCCGTCGGCCCGGGCCTGCCACTTCTGGGCGCCGGTGCCGTTGCAGTCGTAGAGCTGCACCAGGGTGGCGTTGCCGGTGCGGCCGCCCTGGACGTCCAGGCACTTGCCGAGGGCGCGGACGGTGCCGTCGACGCCGACCTTCCAGGTCTGGCCGGTGGTGCCGAGGCAGTCCCAGATCTGCACCGGGGTGCCGTTGGCGCGGTTGTTGCCGCGCACGTCCACGCACTTGCTCGCGTAGCCGCTGATCTGGCCGGTCGGGCCGGCCGGGACGGCGGAGCCGAGCGAGATCCAGGCCTGCTGGAGCGTCGACAGGGCGCCCATGCAGCCGGCGGTGCCGGTGCCGTTACCGGCCACCCACCCGCTGCTGATGGCCCCGGTCCAGGTCTGGTTGGTGCCGTCCCAGCCGTGACAGAGGCCGCCGACGATCCAGGTCTGGTTCGGGTCCATGCTGGTACAGGTACCGGTGGCACCGTACGCGTTGTAGGTGATGCTGCAGCCGGCCGGATCGGCGGCCTGCGCGGCCGGGGCACCAGCGGTCCGGGCGCCGGCCGGGGCCGCGGTCTGGGCGCCGGCGGCCGGCGCGGTGGCGAGCGCGGCCGCTCCGGCGAGTACGGCGGAGGCCAGCAGTGTGGCGGTACGACGCATCGGAAGATCCTTCCGGGAACGGGGAACCGGTCGGCCCGCTTGCCAGGGAATCGCGATGACGATGCATCAGTTGTGCGGGCCGTGTGAAAGCTTCGGGTGCGGCATGACCACGGTCAACAATGCGGGGTGGAGATCACGCCAACGGTCCGTCCACGGAGGGGGCGCATACGGTGCGGTCCGGCGCACGCCGGAGCAGGCCGGAGCGCTCGGCGATCCGGCCGGAATGACAACGGCCCGGCGGGAACAACAACGGCCCGGCACCCCTCCGTCGAGGGGTGCCGGGCCGTCGGGCGCGGGGCGGGTGCGGTCAGTCGGCCTTGCGGCGCTGGCGACCGGTGCCGTAGTTGGAGCCGGACTTGGAGCCCGTACCGGCCTGGGGCCGGCCCGAGGAGCGGCCGATGAAGCCGGCCGCCTGGCGGCGCCCGCCGTTCTCGCCGCCGCCGGCACCGCCGACGCGCTGCTTGGGGCGGGGGCGGCGCGGGTTGCCGTTGATGTCGACGTCGGTCGGCAGCGTCGAGCGCTTGCCGGGGCGGCGGCGCGGGGCGCCCGAGGCCTTGGCGGCACCGTCCGCGGCCGGGGCCGCGGCGGGGACGGGCACGGCCACGGTGACCGGGACGCCGCTGGGGGTGCGGGCGCCGGTGATCCGGGCCAGCTCGACGTCGCCCGGGCGGACCTTGGTGGTGGTCGGGCGGATGCCGGCCACCGTCATCAGCCGGCTGACCTCGCGGCGCTGCTCCGGCAGCACGAGAGTGACGACCGTGCCGGACTCGCCGGCCCGGGCGGTGCGGCCGCCGCGGTGCAGGTAGTCCTTGTGGTCGATCGGCGGGTCGACGTTGACGACCAGGTCGAGGCCGTCGATGTGGATGCCGCGGGCGGCCACGTTGGTGGCGATCAGCGCGGTGACCAGGCCGTCGCGGAACTGGTCGAGCACCCGGTTGCGCTGCGGCTGGGACTTGCCGCCGTGCAGGGCGGCGGCCTTCACGCCGTTGGCGAGCAGCTGCTTGGCCAGCCGGTCGGCGCCGTGCTTGGTGTGCACGAACATGATCACGCGGCCGTCGCGGGAGGCGATGTGGGCGGTGGTGGACGCCTTGTCGGCCGGCTCCAGCTGGAGCAGGTGGTGGTCCATGGTGGTGACCGCGCCGGCCGACGGGTCGACCGAATGGGTGACCGGGTCGGTCAGGAAGCGCTTGACCAGCCGGTCGACGTTGCGGTCCAGGGTGGCGGAGAACAGCATCCGCTGCCCGCCCTCGGCGACCTGCTCCAGCAGCTTGGTGACCTGCGGCAGGAAGCCCATGTCGGCCATCTGGTCGGCCTCGTCCAGCACGGTGATCCGCACGTCGGAGAGGTTGACGTCGCCGCGGCCGATCAGGTCGTCCAGTCGGCCGGGGGTGGCGACCAGGACCTCGGTGCCCCGCCGCACGGCGTTGGCCTGCCGGTTGATCGACATGCCGCCGACGACGGTGGTGATCCGCAGGTTGACTGCGGTGGCGTACGGGGTGAGCGCCTCGGTGACCTGCTGGGCGAGCTCGCGGGTCGGCGTCAGGACCAGCGCCAGCGGGTGGCGGGCGTCGGCGCGCCGGCCGGCGGTGCGGGCGAGCAGCGGCAGGCCGAAGGCCAGGGTCTTGCCGGAGCCGGTGCGGCCGCGGCCGAGCACGTCGCGGCCGGCGATCGAGTCGGGCAGCGTGGCGGCCTGGATCGGGAACGGCTCGGTGACGCCCTCGCGGGTCAGCGCGCTGAGGATGGCCTTGGGCAGCTCCAGCTCGGCGAAGCTGGCCGCCGGGGGCCGGGGCGGGGTGCCCTCGACCACGGTGAAGTCGGCGGCCTCGGCGACGCGCGGGGCGTTGCGGCGCGGGGCGCGCGAGGCGCCTCCGGAGCGGGCGGCGCCCCGCGTACCGGCGGTGCCCCGCG
>NZ_JBFBDO010000070.1:0-45835 GCF_040683335.1 Kitasatospora sp. NPDC093806 | reverse complement strand
CCGCTGCGCCGCCGGGCGCGGTTCCCCCCGCAGGGGCGCTCGCGGCGGGCGCGGGCACGCTCTGCGACCAGGCGGAGCGGTTCGGCCGCTGGGCGGCCGGTTCCGAGCAGGCCCGGCTCTGCCACAGCATCTACGGCTGAGCCTGCTCCCCCGACCGCGTCACCCCGCGCGGGCTCACTCGCCGAGGCGGCTCAGCGCCTGCATCGCCTCGCGCTCGATGCGGGCGAGCTCGCCGAGGACCGAGCCCGCCCGGGCGAGGCACTGCTCGTCGCCCGATTCACCGGCCTTCTCGATCAGGACCGCCACCTCCGTCCACAGGACGGCCGCCTCGGCGTACAGCGCGTGGCCGGCGCGCAGGTGGCCGCTGTCGAGCAGATCGGCGCATTCGGCGAGGAAGTCGCGGTAGAGGTTGCGGAACAGGGCGCCGCCGGTGCCCGCCTTCTCCATCAGCAGGGCGGCCTGCGGCAGGTCCCGCCGCGGGTCGTCGGCGCGCTGCAGCCAGGTGCGCACCAGCTTTCCGGCCTTCTCGATCCCGCGGTGGCCGAGGTTGGCGATCGGCGGGTTCAGGAACGCCTGGGCGCAGGCGGTGATGGCCGGGACGATCCGCTGGTGCGGGACGGTCCGTCCGTGCGGGACGGACGCGTCCCCGGCGGCGGTGAGGGTGAAGGAGCGGTGCCTGGCGGTCATCGGACCGCGCGCGGCCCTGGCCCGGGCGAGGCCGGCCAGGCTGGTGGAGACGGCTCCGCCCTGCTGGTCGGTGTCCACCAGGTACGCGTGGTGGTCGTCGTAGCCGTACATGGCGACGACGTGGCCGCCGAAGTGGACCTTCGAGCCGAAGTAGTCCAGGTAGTAACTGTCGAGCTGGAGCCCGACGGGGTGGCCGGCGTCGATGGCGGCCGTCACGTTGTCCCAGGCCCTGCGCGGGGAGGCGGTCTCCTGGTCGAGGAGCTCCAGTCCGAGCGTGGTGGCCAGGTTCCTGGTCAGTTCGAAGGGCTTGACCCGGCCTCCGAGGAAGGGGAAGTCCATGTTCTTGCCGTCCCAGTAGACGAAGGACAGCCCGGAGCCGAGGCCGAACAGCATGGGCTCGGACAGGTCGAGGCCGAGGTGCCGCAGCAGCACCCCCAGGGCCGTCGTCTCGCAGTGCTGGGTGCCGCGGGCGTCGATGTGTTCCAGCGTGGTCATGCCGTGCTCTCCTCGACGGGGATGATCAGTCGGGTCATCAGTTCTTCCTGTGGTGCTTCCGCCGGTCCGACCAGGTAGGCCTCACGGACGGGGGTCCGCGGACGCAGCCCGCGCTCGTGGACGGCGGCGAAGAGCGCGTTGTAGGCCAGCGGGAGTTGCGCGTAGGGCCCGATGTGCGTGGTCTCGGCGACGGGTCCGCCGGGCAGCACCTCGACTTCCACGCCGGGCGGCGGGACGTCTCCCGTCCGGACCTGCACGCCGATGGCGATCTCCAGCCGCTCCTCCAGGTCCAGCGGGTACAGCCCCCACAGTGGCGGCTCCCACGCGGTTCCCGCCCTGCCGAGCACGGGCAGCAGCCGGCCGACGCACTCCGCGAACGCGGCGCCGATCCCGGCGGGGGCGCAGACCGTCCGCACCACCGCCAGCCGTCGCTCCGGCTCCCGGCCGAACGTCACCTCGTAGCCGGGCAGGCCGCCCTCGGCCAGCCGGTCCAGCAGCTCCAGCCGGGCCTGGTCGCGGCTGATCCGCTCGGCCAGCCGGTCCCGCTCGTCACGCAGGATGCCGGCCCGTTGCTCGGGACCGGCGGCCAGTGCCCGGGCGATCACGGCCAGGGGCAGGTCCATCTCGCGCAGCAGGGCGATGGTCAGGGCGTCCCGCGCCTGTTCGGCCCCGTAGTAGCGGTAGCCGGAGGCGGGGTCGACACGGACGGGGGCCAGCAGCCCCAGGTCGCCGTAGTGCCGCAGCTGCTTCACGCTCAGGCGGCACAGGCGGGCGAAGCGCCCGATGGTGAGGAGTTCGTCGTGCACGGGATCATCGTGGACCCTCCCACGGTGGGAGAGTCCAGCACCGGACCATACCCTCGGCGATCGCCTCGGACCGGGTGTGCGCGATCATGAGCGGCATGGACACACGTTTCGTCGGCATCCCCGAGTTGACCGAAGTCCCCTCCGTGGCGGTCGTGATCGACGTCATGCGCGCTTTCACCGTGGCCGCCTGGGCCTTCGGGCAGGGGGCGGAGCGGATCGTGCTCGCCGAGTCGCTGGACGACGCGCGGGCGCTCAAGGCCCGGCACCCGGACTGGCTGGCGCTCAAGGACGGTCCGGCCGCGCCGGGGTTCGAACTGGTCAACTCGCCGGGGCTGTTGCGGACGGCCGACCTGCGCGGGCGGACCGTGGTGCAGAAGACCACGGCGGGGACGGTCGGCGCGCTCGCCGTCAAGGACGCGTCGCTGGTGCTGTGCGCGAGCTTCGTCGTGGCGGAGGCGACCGCCCGTCTCCTGCGGACGCGCGGGGCCGACGGCGTCACGTTCGTGGTCACCGGCGAGGAGGGGCGGGCCGAGGAGGACCTGGCGTGCGCCCAGTACATCGCCGGAAGGGCCACCGGAGCCGCGCCGGATCCGGCCGGCTTCCTCCGCCGCGCCGCACTGTCGCACGCCGCTACCGAGTTGACGGAGGGCGTCCGGGAAGGGGCTCACCCTGACGACGTCGCGCTCTGCCTCGAACTCGACCGGTTCCCCTTCGCGATGGTGGCGACCGTGGAGGAGTCGCTCCTGACTATTCGTCAGAACATTTTGCCTGGTTCCGAGTTCGATTCTTCCGAGCATGCCTCGGTCTGACGGCGGCCGCCCCGCCCGCCCGGGGGAAAGGCCGGGTGGGCGGGGCGTGGTGAGGCGGCGTGGTGGGGCCGGGGGTCAGCTTGGTGGGGGGCTGAGGAGGGCGTGGTCGATGCGGGGGGCGAGGACGCGGGCCAGGGTGTCGGTGATGTGGCCGGTGTCGCGGTAGAGGATCACGCCCTCCAGGACGGACGGGCAGTCCGGGCCGGTGCCCGGGCAGAGCAGCGGGCCGAGGTCGAGGACGCGGACCCGGTAGCGTTCGGCGAGGCCGCCGTCGATCAGCGGGTCGCGCTCGAAGGCGGACTCGCGCGGGAAGAAGCACGCGTCGGAGCGGCCGTCGGAGCCGGCCAGGCAGGTGGGAATGTCCTTGCCGGGCATCGGGGTGTCGCCGAGGTAGGCGAGCGGGGCGCCGAGGGCGGCGAGGCGGTCCAGGGTGCGGGTCCAGCCCTCGGCGCGTTCCTCCTGGCCGCCGTACCGGTTGAGGCCGGCCATCAGGACCAGGCGCGGCCGGGGGCCGGCGGCGAGCCGGGCGAAGGCGTTCTCGCGCCAGCGGTCGCACTCCTCGAAGGTGCGGCCGAGCACGTTGTTGCGCACGGTCAGGGTGGCCAGCGGGCAGCCCGGCTTGACCAGCACCTCCAGGGCCCAGCGGCGCTGTTCGGCCATCGCGAGGGCGGTGGAGATCCACTGTCCGGCGTGCGAGTCCCCGATCAGGACGATCCGGTCAGGGCTGGTCTCGGTGCCGAACAGGCAGCGCGGGCTGGTTTCGGCGCCGAGCGGGATCTCGCAGCCCTTGCCGGGCGGGAAGTCCTCCCGGGCCCGGGCGAGCGAGGGGGTGAGCGTCAGCACCCGGGTGCCGGGGCCGAACAGGGCGGGGCCGTCGACGGCGCCGGCCGGGGCGACGGTGACCGCGTCGGGGTCGCCGAGCGCGCGGACCGTGCCGCCGCCCAGGGTGAGGCCCGCGATCAGCGGGATGACCAGCGCGCTGGCGCCGACGGCCAGGCCGCGGCGCGGGGCCGGGCTGCTGCCGTACCGCAGCGGCTGTTCGACCAGGCGCAGGGTGAGCCAGGCCGGTACCGCGCTGGCCGCTGTGAGGGCGACCAGGGCGGTCCAGGGCAGGGCGCCGTAGCGGGCCTGGGCGATGGTCAGGACCGGCCAGTGCCACAGGTACCAGGCGTAGGAGAGGCGGCCGGCGGCCCGCAGCGGGCGGACGGCGAGCAGCCGGCCCGCGTCGGCGGCGCCGAACGCGCGGTGCGCGGGGCCGGCCAGCAGGACGGCGGCGGTGCCGAGGACGGGCAGCAGGGCGGCGGTGCCGGGGAACGGCGTGTTGCGGTCGTAGCGGAACACGGCGAGGGCGACCGCCGCCGCGCCGGCCCAGCCGACGGCCCGCAGGGCCCAGCCGGCCGCCTGCGTGCCGGGGCCGCCGCGGGCCAGTCGGGTGGTGAGCGCGGGCGCGGCGAGCGCGACCAGCGCGCCGGCGGCGAACTCCCAGAGCCGGCTGGCGGTGGAGAAGTAGCCGAGCGCGGCGGAGCCGGCCGTCCAGCGGACGCAGAGCAGCAGGGAGACGCCGCCGATGACGAGCGTGGCGGTGGTGATCGCGGCGGTGCGGCGACGGCGGCGGCCGGCCAGGTGGCGGGCGAGGCCGAGCAGCAGGACGCCCCAGAGCAGGTAGAACTGGTTCTCCACGCCGAGCGACCAAAAGTGCTGGAGCGGGCTGGGGTCGCGTTCGGCGGCGAGGTAGTCGGTCTGCTGGCCGACGAACCGCCAGTTGGCGAACTGCCCGGCCGCGGCGATGAGGTCACGGGCGAGGTCGGTGCCGCGCAGCGGGTCGAGCAGGGCGCCGCCGGCGAGTGCGGTGACGACCAGGACGACGGCGGCGGCGGGCAGGATGCGGCGCGCCCGGCGGGCGGCGAAGTCCCACAGGCCGATCGGGCGGGCGAGCAGCAGTCCGGTGATCAGGAAGCCGGAGATGACGAAGAAGATGTCGACGCCGACGTAGCCGCCGGTGAAGGCCGGGACGGCGGCGTGGAAGGCGAGGACGGAGAGCACGGCGATGCCGCGCAGGCCCTCGATGTCGGGGCGGAAGGCCGCCCGGGTGCGGGGTTCGGCCGGGCGCTCGGCCGGTTCGGCGCCCCGGTCGGGTAAGGCGGGCACCAGGGTGCCGGTGGCCGCCGGGACGATGGCGACCCCGGAGGCGGACGCGGAGGAAGGAGAGGAGGAAGAGGAGAGGACGTCCGTCGAGGGCGGCAGGGCCTCGGTCGTCGGGACGAGGGCGCGCGACGGATCGGCGCCGGGTGGTACGGCCGTGGACACGGCGAAGCTCCTTGCAGGGGCTGGCAGCGGTGGTCGGGGGCCGCCGGGCCGATGGGGCGGCCGGGCGGCTGGTCCGCGCCGGTGGGGCGACGCGCAAGGAATGCGGGAGGAGGCTAGGACAGCTGGGGAAGCTGAGGCTGGGAAGCTGGGGAGAACGGCTAGGGAGGAAGGCTAGAGGGGAATCGGCGAAGGGTGCGATGACGAGGACAAGAAGGGGAATTGACGAAACGTCAAAAAATGAGCGGGTCGGCCCAGCCGGACGCCAGCAGGCCGCAGAGGAGCAGCACCGCCGTGACGGCGACCGCTTCGGCCTGGCCGAACCGCAGGTCGGCGGAGCCGTCGGCCGTGCGCGTCGCGGGCCGGGCGAGGTCCTCGACGGTGGCGCCGTTGCCACCGCGCAGCAGCGGCCACAGGGCCCTGATCAGCGGAACCATGGTGTAGGTGGTGAGCGCCAGCAGTCCGGCGAGCGCCCAGAAGGGCTGCCAGCCGTACAGCGCGACGGCGCGGGCCAGGCCGGCCGCGCCGGCGAGGATGACCAGGCCGAGCCAGCCGACGCCGATCCGGGCGACGGTGCGGGCCAGCGCGGTGCCGCCGGAGACGGCGCCGGTGGGCACCCAGTCGGCGCTGCGGCGGCGCAGCGCGTGCGCGATCGCGACCACGTGGCAGAGTCCGCCCAGGAGTTGGACCCGGGTGACCTCGAAGCGCCAGCGGGTGCGGGACATCGCGGGCAGCAGGACGAGCGCGACCCAGATCGGCGGCAGGAACGGCAGCACCTGCCAGGGGGCGATCTCCTCGGGCCGGAAGAACAGCATGATCAGCGCCGGCAGCGGCACGGCGAAGACGTTCACCGCGCTGGTGAGGTAGCCGAGGATGCCGTTCCAGAAGCAGAGCCGGGCCGAGCGGGAGAGCGGGCCGCGCCGGAAGCCGGGGTCACCGACCAGCGCGAGCGAGCCGAGGCACCAGCGGTACTGCTGGCTGATGAAGGCGGGCAGGCCGGTGGGCGACATGCCCTTGGCGAGCAGCGCGGGCACGTACCGGGTGGTCCACCCGGCGCGGGCGAGCGAGAGGCCGGTGTAGAGGTCCTCGCTGTGGTCGATCTCGGCGAAGCCGCCGACGCGTTCGAGGGCGGCGCGCCGGTACAGCGCGTTGGTGCCGCAGCAGACGGTGCCGTCCTGGGCGTCCCGGGAGGGCTGGATCCAGCGGTAGAAGATCTCCTGGGTCGCCCCCGCGGCGCGTTCGAGCCAGGACATGCCGGGGTCGGTGTCGAAGCACTGCGGGCTCTGCACGATGCCGACGTTCGGGTCGTCGAGGTACGGCACGAGGTGGTGCAGGAAGTCCGGGCGCGGGCAGAAGTCGGCGTCGAGGACGGCGATGATGTCGCCGCTGCCCTCGGCCAGGCCGTGGTTGAGGTTGCCGGCCTTCTTGAAGCGGCCCCGGTCGGGGCGGGCGCGGTACTCGAAGCCGTAGGACTCGGCGAGTTCGCGGACCTCGGGCCGGGCGGCGTCGTCGAGGACGATGACGGTGAGTTCGCCGGGCCAGTGGACGGCGGCGGTGTGCCGGTAGGCGTTGTCCAGGACGGCGAGCGGTTCGCCGGCGGTGGGCAGCAGCAGGTCGACGCCCGGGTGACGGGCGGGGCGCCAGGCCCGGACCAGCAGGTCGTGCGAGTCGCGGGTGAAGCGGCGGGAGCGCTGGCCGTCGCCGAGGGAGAGCAGCCAGGTGGCGGCGTTGAGCAGGGTCAGGATCAGGAACGGCCAGAGTAACGGCCGGCTGAGCGCGAACAGGCCGAGCGTCGCGGTGGCGCCGGCGTAGGAGAGGGTGGCGCAGAGCAGCACCCAGCGGCGCTGCGGCCCGAAGTACCAGTAGAGCTCCTGGTCGTCGGGCGGACTGGGCAGCCGGGGCGATCCGTCGCCGGGCCGGCCGACGGGTATTCGGTGGGCGCGGCGCGGATCGCGGTCGGGTGCGGACATGGCATTGCCATGGAGTACGGGCATGCGGAAATGGCCCCCCTGAGCTGGGACGGAACGTGGCCTTTCGCCGATCACCCTCTCACGCTGGCCTAGACCATTCGTTAACGAGATATGACGAGTCCGCATAGTCGCAGGTCAGGAGTTTGACGTTTCGTCAGATTCGTGCACAACCTGACGGCCCGTCACCGCTACCGGACGGTAAGCGCCTTGATCAGCTTCTCGAACCGCAGGTCAGGGCGGAGCGGGACGCCGAAACGCTCGTCGCCGTACGGGAACGGGGAGTAGTCGCCGGTGCGGCTGAAGCCCCGGCGCTCGTACCAGGCGATCAGTTCGGTCCGCTGCTCGATCACCGTCATCTCCAGCTGCGCGGCGCCCCACTCCTCGGCCGCGAAGCGCTCCGCCTCCGCCAGCACGGCCCGTCCGACACCGCCGCCCTGGCGGCCCGGGCGCACCGAGAACATCCCGAAGTAGGCGTGCTCGCCCCGGTGCTCCAGCTGGCAGCAGGCGAGCAGTTCGCCGCCCCGCTCGGCGAGCAGCACCACGCCGTCGGGGTGGGTGACGGCCGTGGTGACGCCCTGGGTGTCGGTGCGCTGGCCCGCCAGCAGGTCGGCCTCGGTGGTCCAGCCGGCCCGGCTGGCGTCGCCCCGGTAGGCGGACTCGACCAGGTCGACCAGGGCGGCCACGTCGGCGGTGGTGGCGGGGCGGAAGTTGAGCCGGTCGGTCGCGGCCTCGGCGGGCTCGGCGGCCTCCACTGCCTCGGCAACCTCGGCAACCTCGGCGGCCGGTCGGGTGGTGCTCTCGGGCACGGTCGTCCTCTTCTCGCGATGGCCCGGACGGTGGCCCGGGCGGGGCGGCGGCCGTTCGGGCCGATCCCTGGCATCGTGCCACAGCCGCCCCGGGCCGTGACCTGCCCGGGACCCCCGGATCCCGGCCCCTCCCGCAGGCCGGCCCGGTCCCCGGCGTCCACCACCCGGACGCCCGCCCGGGCGCCGCACCGCCTCCGGCAGGATGGCCGCAGGACACCCGCGAGCCCGCACCTGCCGCTCGCACCCGCACCGTGCCCCCACACGCCCACCCGCACCCGAACCCGAGCCGCACCCGGAGGCCCCATGACGACCGTCGAGATCCCCGGCTCCAAGTCGGTCACCGCCCGGGCGCTGTTCCTCGCGGCCGCCGCCGACGGCACCACCACCCTGGTCCGCCCGCTGCTCTCCGACGACACCGAGGGCTTCGCCGAAGGCCTGCGGACCCTCGGCTACCGGCTCACCGAGGAACCCGGCCGCTGGCGGATCGAGGGCCGCCCGCAGGGCCCGGCCCACGACGCCGAGGTCTACTGCCGCGACGGAGCGACCACCGCCCGCTTCCTGCCGGTGCTCGCCGCCGCCGGCCGCGGCGCGTTCCGGTTCGACGCCTCCGCCCAGATGCGCCGCCGCCCGCTCGGCCCGCTCACCGAGGCGCTGCGCACGCTCGGCGTCGACCTGACCCACGAGGACGCCGAGGGGCACCACCCGCTGCGGATCGCCGCCGCGGGCGTCCGGGGCGGCGAGCTGACGCTGGACGCGAGCCGCTCCTCGCAGTACCTGACCGCGCTGCTGCTGCTCGGTCCGCTCACCGAGCGCGGCCTGCGGATCACCGTGACCGACCTGGTCTCGGCGCCGTACGTGGAGATCACCATCGCCATGATGCGGGCCTTCGGCGCCACCGTGACCCGGACCGGCCGGGTCTTCGAGGTCGCGCCCGGCGGCTACCGCGCCACCACGTACGCGGTCGAGCCGGACGCCTCGACCGCGAGCTACTTCTTCGCCGCCGCCGCGCTGACCGGCCGCCGGGTGACCGTCCCGGGGCTCGGCCGGGAGGCGCTCCAGGGCGACCTGCGGTTCGTCGACGTGCTGTCCCGGATGGGCGCGCGGGTCGAGGTCGGCGCGGACCGGGTCACCGTCGAGGGCCCCCGGGACGGCGGGCTCGCCGGCCTGACCGTCGACATGCGCGACATCTCCGACACCATGCCGACGCTCGCCGCGATCGCCCCGTACGCGGGCGGCCCGGTGCGGATCGAGAACGTCGCCAACACCCGGATCAAGGAGTGCGACCGGCTGGAGGCCTGCGCCGGGAACCTCCGCCGGCTCGGCGTCGACGTCGCCACCGGGCACGACTGGATCGAGATCCGGCCGGGCACCCCGCGCGGCACCGAACTCGCCTCCCACGGCGACCACCGGATGGTGATGTCCTTCTCGGTGACCGGTCTGCGGGCGCCCGACATCGGCTTCGACGACCCCGGCTGCGTGCGGAAGACCTTCCCCGGGTTCCACGAGGCGTTCGCGCGGCTGCGTGACGATTGGGCGGCGACCGGCTGACGGCGGCGGAACGCCGGGGTGGCGCGGCGCCGACGCGGGTGCGCCGGGCCCGCTCCGGCACGCCCGCCACCTCGGGGTTCCGGCGCGGTGGTGGGGATCTGCCACATGAGGCGGCCGTTCAGGATGGGACCTGGGATCCCTGGTGAAGTGGCACGTACATGGCTACCCTGCTCCAGCCGGGCGTGCCGTCACCGGCGTGCACCGGCTGTCCGCAAATCCACGGGTCGTCAGTACCGGACCAGAGGAGTGTTCATGCCCAGCACTTCCCGCTCCGCCCGCCCCACCCAGGAGTCGAGATCCCGCCGGCTCCCCGCCCTCGCGGCGCTCGCCACCGCCGTCGCCCTGACCGTCGGGATCGGCGCCCCGGCGTACGCGGCCGAGCCCGACCCCGTCTCCTCCTCCCCCTCCGCCGAGGGCTCCCCCGCCCGCCCGTTGCCGCCGCTCCACCCCGAGCGGGACTTCGCCGGCTCCACCGTGGCCGCCC
This sequence comes from Kitasatospora sp. NPDC093806, assembly GCF_040683335.1. Classification (NCBI taxonomy): domain Bacteria; kingdom Bacillati; phylum Actinomycetota; class Actinomycetes; order Kitasatosporales; family Streptomycetaceae; genus Kitasatospora; species Kitasatospora sp. NPDC093806. Next base: position 35,926 of record NZ_JBFBDO010000070.1, on the reverse strand, counting down.
ACGAGGGCAGAGCGAGCACGGCCGGGATCGCGGCGCTCGCCGTCACCCAGACGCCCGGGCTCGACGTCGCCAGCTACCAGGGCAACGTCAACTGGTCCTCGGTGGCCGCCAACGGCGCCCGGTTCGCCTACGTCAAGGCCACCGAGGGCACCACGTACACCAACCCGTACTTCGCCCAGCAGTACAACGGCTCCTACAACGCGGGCCTGATCCGCGGCGCGTACCACTTCGCGCTGCCGGACCGCTCCTCCGGCGCCGCCCAGGCGAACTGGTTCGTCGACCACGGCGGCGGCTGGTCGCGCGACGGCAAGACCCTCCCGCCCGCCCTCGACATCGAGTACAACCCCTACGGCGCCACCTGCTTCGGCCTGAGCCAGGCCGCCATGGTGAGCTGGATCCGCTCCTTCAGCGACACCGTGCGCTCGCGCACCGGCCGCTACCCGACGATCTACACCACCACCAACTGGTGGTCGAGCTGCACCGGCAACAACGCCTCCTTCGGCGCCACCAACCCGCTCTGGATAGCGCGTTACGCCTCCGCCGTCGGCACCCTCCCGGCCGGCTGGAGCTACCAGACCTTCTGGCAGTACGCCGACTCCGGCACCTTCCCCGGCGACCAGAACCTCTTCAACGGCGCCTACGACCGCCTCCAGGCCCTCGCCAACGGCTGATCCCGCCCCATGCCCGCCGGTCCGGGCCAAGCAGAAACGTTCCGCTTCGCCCGGACCGGTAGGCCGCCCGACCCGGCCGCACCGAACCCGGGCCAATCGCACCGGTGGCCCACTGAGCGGGCGATGGCGGGTCGCTACGCATACGATCGGAGCCGAACACTGTCAGCAACGAGCCCTGGACCATGACACGAGGGTGAGTCGGGATGCGCAATCCCATCTGCCGAGACCGCATCTCGGGGCACGACCTGGCGCGCCGATTGCTGGCCCCGCCCTCGGGACAGCGGCGGCACGAGGTGCGCGGCCTGCGGGTGACGGGCTCCCTCGACCTCGCCCAGGCGAGGGTCGAGCACCCGGTCGCCCTGATCGACTGCGTCTTCGAGGAGATCGTGCTGACCGAGGCGAGCTTCCCTCAACTCAGCCTGGTCGACTGCCGGGTGGGCACGGCGGAACCCTGGAACGGCGAGCTGAAGGCATGCCACCTCAGCATCACCGGCGGTGACCTCCACCTGGACCGGTTCCAAGGCGTCATCGACCTCGGCGGGGCCCACATCCGGGACGACCTCCATCTCGAAGGCGCGCGGCTCTCGGCCAAGGCCGGGGAGACCCACTCACTGCGGGCGGCGAACCTGCGGATCGGCGGCAACCTCTGCATCGGCAACAGCCAGGACGTGGCCCACGAACGCCCGGCGCCCGGGGACCGGGACGGCGGCCGGTTCGAAGCCGCCGGAACGATCCTCCTGGAGGACGCGCGGATCGACGGATCGGCCTACTTCAACGGCGCGGCGATCGGGCGGGCCGAGGCCGAGCCGCAGTACGCCGTCTCCGGGGACGGCATGGTGGTCGGCGGCTCGTTCTACGGCTCCGGCCTGGAGACACACGGCCAGCTCCGGCTGGTCGGCGCCACCATCGGCGGAGCCTGCGAGTTCCACGGCACCCGGGTCCACCGGAGTGACGCCAATGCCAGGCCGGGCGAGGGCGCCGTCATGCTCGACCGCGCCGACATCGGCGGGAGCCTCTTCTGCGACAACGGCTTCCTCTGCGCCGGAACGTTCCGCGCGGTGGGCCTGAAGGTCAGCGCCTCGGCCGTCTTCAACGGAGCCACGGTCACCGCGGGCGGCAAGTCCGACGGCGCCGCGCTGCAACTCGACCGGGCGGTGATCGGCAGGCTGCTCCTGCGGGAGGGTACGGCGCCGGACGACGAGGTGGCCGCACGGGTGCGGGAGTTCCGCCGCACCCCCGCCGCCGACGGCGCGGCCGACCAGGAGCTGCGGTTCTGGGCCGAGGGCGCGGTCACGCTGACCGGTGCCCAGGTCGGCCAGGACGTCCACCTCGACGTCACCGGCATCGCGGGCACCACCGCCGACCTCGGCGGGACCCCCGGCGGCGCGACCGTGATCGCCGACCTCGCGCGCCTCCAGACCACGGTCCTGCGCCTCTCCGGCGGCACCGGGCGGCGAGCCCCGGAGGGCGCGCTGATCGACCTCACCCAGGCGAAGCTGGTCGTGCTCTGGGACGAGAACGAGGTCTGGCAGAAGGCCGCCGGGACGGCCGGAGGTCTGCACTACGTCCTCAAGGGCCTGCGGTACGAGGCCATCCACACCAGTGGCGTCCCGTTCGGGCTTCGGCAGGAGTGGCTGGCCGAAAGCGCCCGCTACGTTCGCTCGGCGACCCGGCCCGGCCGGGAGCGGGCGAGCTACGTCCGCGGCGCGCCCGCTCCACAGCCCTACGACCAGCTGGCCGCGGCCTACACCGCGGCCGGGCACGATCGCGACGCCCAGAACATCCTCCTGAGGAAGAACCAGGAGATCGAACACCACCGCCGGAGCATCGCACGCGACGCGCCGAACCGCCGGACGAAGCTCCAGCGCATGGCGGCCGGGTTCCTGCCCCGGCTCTGGAACGTCATCCAGAACGTCTTCATCGGATACGGCTACCGCCCCGGCAAAGCGCTGCTCTGGCTGCTCGGGCTCTGGCTGGCCGCCGTCGCGGTCTTCTGCGTCTATCCCCCCGACCCCTACCTTCGGCAGGCCGTGGTCACCGAGGAGACGACGGAGCTGCCCGGGATGAACTGGGTCGAGCACTGCACCTATCCCGCCGATCTGCTCATCCCGCTGGTCGGGTTCGGGGAGAAGGAGCGCTGGCACCCGTCGACGGACGAGACCAACTTCCTGGCCTCGTTCCTCGTCGTCTCCGGGTGGTTCCTCGGCGCGACCGTGCTGGTGAGCGTCACCCGGGTGGTGCGGCGTCAGTGAGGTGCGCGGGCCGCCCGCCACCACCGGTCAAGGCGTCCAGCAGCAGACGCCAGGCCGCCTCGTCCGCGGCCGGGCCCCCGCCGGCCGGGGACTCGAAGGCCACGTGCGGCGCGCCGTACATCACGGCGAGCAGCAGTTGGGCGACCAGTTCGGGTGGGCGGGCGGCCGTCTCGCCCGTGCCCTGGGCGCGCCGGATCAGTCCGGCCAGGCCGCGTTGCACGTCCTCGAAGACGTCCGGCACCGGCGGTGTCAGGTCCGGCGCGTCGGTGGCGAGTCGGAGCGCCGCGCGCAGCCGGACGTCCTCCTTCAGCCGGCACGCCAGGTCGAGCACCAGCGCCTCCAGGACCTCGCCGGCCTCGGCGCCGGGGACGTCCCGGGCCAGCCGCAGCTCGTCCCAGACCTTCCGGGACTGCGTCAGCAGGGCCCCGGCGAGGACCTGCTTGGAGGCGAAGTGCCCGTAGAGGGCGCCTTTCGTCATCCCGGTGCGCTGGGCCACCGCGTCGAGGGTGGCCCGGCTGTAGCCCTGGGCGGAGAACTCCTCGGCGGCGGCGTCCAGCACCTTCTCCCGGGTGCGCCGTGACCGTTCCTGCTGCTTGACCATCCAGGCTCCCTCCCTGGTCGGCAACAAACCTTCCTGAAGGAATGTTGTCAGGAGGAGGCGCCGGTTTCCCGGCCGTTCACCGATCAGGCGGAAACCGATCGGTGACCGGCCGGACACACCGGGTGGTGGCGGGGACCCCCACCACGATCGGCTAACACCTGTAAAGTCGAGACCATGACGAGGGCCCCCAGCTCCCCCGACCACCCCGCCGAGCAGGCCGACCGGGCCGGGGAGGCGGCGCCGCGGCTCCGCAACCGGCGCGGGCAGGGCCTGCTGCTGCGCGAGGAGATCGTCCGGGCGGCGACGGCCCTGATCGTGCGCACCGGCTCCGACCGGGCCGTCACCCTGCGCTCGGTGGCCCGCGAGGTCGGCATCGCGGCCCCCTCGATCTACGCGCACTTCGCCGACCGGGACGCCGTCGTCGAAGCGGTCGTCGCCGAGGCGATCGCCCAGCTGCACGGGACCATCGCCACCGCCGTCGGCGCGCTCGACGACCCGGTCGAGGCGCTGCTCGCGGGCTGCGCCGCCTACGTGGACTTCGGCGTCCGCGAACCCGCCCGCTACCGCGTCCTGTTCGGCTGGTCCCGTCCCGAGCCGGAGGCCCCCGCCGCCGACGCCACCGGCCGCCAGGGGCTCGACGCCTTCCGGATCCTGGTCGACAGCCTCGACGCCTGCGTCCGCGCGGGCCACTCGTCCAGCACCGACCCGTTCGGCGACGCGGTGGCCATCTGGACCGCGCTGCACGGCCAGGTCACCCTCCGCGCCGACCTGCCCGGCTTCCCCTGGCCGCCCACCGACACCGTCGAGCGGACGGTCCGCCGCCTCGGCCACATCAACCCCTGACGCCCCCCGACCGACCGACTCACCGACTCACCGACCCGGCGCCACCTTCGAACCCCACATCCGAGGAGCCCGCGCATGCCCGAACCACAGACCGCCGCCCCGTTCCAGGTGCGTCCGATCGCCACCCGGCGCGGCCCCGACCCCAGACAGGACCGGTCGGCCCGCACCAGACTGCTGGTGCTCACGGCCGCCGCCGAGCTGTTCGCGGCGCGGGGCTTCCGGCACACCTCGATGACGGACGTGGCCGACCGGGTGGGGATGACCAAGGGCGCGGTCTACTTCCACTTCCCGACCAAGGAGGCGCTGGCCGTCGCCGTGGTCGAACGGTACTACGCGCACTGGCCGTTGCTGCTCCAGCAGGCGACCGCCGAGGAGCGCGGGCCGCTGGAGACCACGGCCCGGCTGCTGGCCGGCGCGGCCGCCGCGCTGCGGGACGACGTCGTCGTCCAGGCGGGCGCCCGGCTGCAGCTGGAACGGCCGCGGACGGACGCCGAGTTGCCGACGCCGTACGTGGACCTGACCGAACTGCTGGCCGCGCTGCTGGTCCGCGCCGAGCAGGCGGGCGAACTGCACCGGGAGGTCTCCCCGTATGCGGCGGCCCGGTCGCTGGTGGCCGCGTTCTTCGGCACCCAGCACATCTCGGACGTGCTGCACGAGCGGGCCCACCTGGCCGAACGCTGGTCGGAAACGGCCGAGTTGATGTTCCGGGCGATCCGCGCGGGCTGACCCGGGGCGCCGACCGGACCCCCGGGGCGGCGCCGGACGGCGCCTGCCATACGGTGAGGCCCGGAGCAGCGAGTCCGTCCCCCGCCCACCGGCCCCACCAGGAGACGTCCATGCCCTCGACACCGCGTCAGGCCCCGTCCGTCGTCGTCCTGCCGGAGCCGGCCGGCCTCCCGGAGGCGCTGCCCGAGCCGGCGGCGGACGAGCTGAGGCTGGAGCTCGTGCTCGGCGCGCTGAGCGACCCGCTGCGGCTGACCATCGTCCGCAAGCTGCTGCTGGAGCGGGACCGGTTCGACCACCCCTGCGGCTGGTTCGGCCTCGACCGCCCCAAGTCCTCGCTCACCCACCACTTCAAAGCGCTGCGCCGGGCCGGGGTGATCCGCCAGCGCCAGTACGGGCTGGAGCGGCGCAGTCACGTCCGGATCGACGACCTCGACGCCCGCTTCCCCGGTCTGCTGGCGCTCGTCGCCCAGTGGGGCGCCGTCCCCGCCTGAGCCGAGCGCGTGTGGGGCGGGTCCGCCGGGAGCACCGGCCGGCCCGCCCCACGGACGCCTACCGCGCGGGCTCGGCAGCCGTCGCCGCGCCCGTTTCCCCCGCGCCGGACCGGGCGGGCACGGCGTCCCTGGTGGTCACCCAGGCCGTGGCGGCCGCCGCCAGGGCGAGCACCGTCGCCGCGAGGGGGAACCAGCGCTCGCCGAGCAGCGCGATGGCGGTGCTCCCGGCCGCCCCGCCGGCGGCCATGCCCAGGTAGAGGGCGCTGCTGTTGAGCGAGATCAGCAGCTGCGCGTTGGCCGGGTCGATCGAGGCGAGCCGGTGCGGCAGGGCGACCGAGACCGCCCAGCCGGCCAGCGGCGTGACCACGGCGTAGGCGAGCGCGCCCGGCATCGAGCGGCCCGCCCAGGGCAGCGTAGTGAACGCGACCGCCGCCACCGCGGCCGCGACCAGCAGCACCCGCCGCACGCCGACCCGGTCCACCAGCCGTCCGCCGAGCCAGCTGCCGGCCACCGAGGCCAGGCCGGTGACCAGCAGGATCAGGCTCAGCCGGTCCGCGTGCCCGCCGGTCGCCGGGGCGACCGCGGTGGCCAGGTAGATGTAGACGGACTGGAAGGCGAGGAAGAAGACCAGCGTGGTCGAGGCGGCGCCGAGCACCCGCCGGTCCCGCAGCGGCGTCAGCCGGTCCCGCAGGCCGGGGGTGGCGGTCGGCGTCGGCAGCTCGCGCAGCAGCAGCGCCAGGCCCGCCAGCGCGACCACGCTCAGCACCGTGACCAGCCACATCGTGAGCCGCCAGTCGGAGCGGCCGACCCAGGTGCCGAGCGGCACGCCGAGCGCGGTGGCCACGGTCATGCCGCCCAGCACGGTGGCCAGCGCCCGGCCGCGCCGCTCGGGGGCGACCAGGGTGGTGGCGACCGCGTTGGCGGTCGGGGTGTAGAGCGCGGCGCCGGCGGCGGCCAGCACCCGGGTGGCGAGCAGCAGCCCGTACGAGGGAGCGAGCGCGCTGAGCGCGTTGGCGGCGCCGAACACGGTCAGCGCGGTGAGCAGCAGCCAGCGGCGCGGCCAGCGCGCGGTGAGCGCGGCCAGCGGCGGGGCGAGCAGCGCGTAGCCGAGCGCGAAGACGGTGACCAGCTGGCCGGCGGCGGTGACCGAGACGCCGAGGTCGTCGGCGACCGGGCCGAGGATCCCGGCCGTGACCATCGAGTCGGTGCCGACGGCGAAGGTGCCGAGGGCGAGCAGGAGCAGGCGGACGGGCACGTCGGGGTCCCCCCATTGTTGGACGTTTGGGCAACTGTTTGATACTCGCCAAACAGTACGGATCGGTGGATGATTGTCAAACCATTCCGTTCGCCCGACACCCCAGGAGACCCCCGGCCATGACCGACGAGGAGCGGCTGCCGCAGCCGCCGACCACCGAGATCGACCTGGTCACCGTGCTGCACGCACTCGGCGACCCGGTCCGGATGCGGCTGCTCACCAGCTACGCCGACGGCGCCGAGCACTCCTGCGACCCGCGCCACCTCGGCCTCGACCACCTGCACAAGTCGACCGTCTCGCACCACATGCGAGTGCTCCGCGAGGCCGGCGTCACCACCACCCGGGTCGCCGGGCGCAACCGCTACGTCTCGCTGCGCCGCGCCGACCTCGACGCGCGCTTCCCCGGCCTGCTCGACGCCCTGTTCGCCGCCCGGGGCGTCCCCGCGCCCACCGTCTGAACGGGGAACGCCTGACCGCGCGCCGCCCGTCCGGCCGCACCGGACCGGCGCCGGGCCGGACCGCTCGGTAGCGTGGCCGGGACGGCGACGGCGCGGATCAGCGGAAGGCCGGGCGGGTGCGATGGTCAGTGACGTCCAGGGCGAACTCGATCTCGCCGGGCTTCGGCGCGTCTACGGCACCCCCGGCCACCGGCTCTTCTACCGGCTGGTCTGCCGCAACGCCCGGCACTGGGGCTGGACCGAGCCCGGCCAGTCCAAGTGGCGCTGCTGGCGCGCCCAGCGGCGACTGGAGGCGGTCCTCGGCCGCAAGCTCGCGCTGCCGCCCGGGTCCCGGGTGCTGGACGCCGGCTCCGGGTCCGGCGTGGTGGCCCGCCAGCTCGCCACCCGCTTCGGCCTGCGGGTCACCGGCGTCGACCTGATGGACTTCCACGTCCGCGAGGCCAACCGGCTGAGCGCCCGGGCCGGGCTGGCCGGCCGCACTGCCTTCGCCTGCGGCGACTACCACCGGCTCGACCACCCGGACCGCTCGTTCGACGGCGTCTACTCGATGGAGACGCTCTGCCACGCCTACGACCCGGCCCGCGCGCTGGCCGAGTTCCACCGGGTGCTGCGCCCGGGCGGGCGGCTGGTGGTGCTGGGCCCCGCCCCGCTGCCGAAGGCGGAGCTGCCGGCCGCCCAACAGGCGCTGCTGGAGCCGTACATGGACGCCATGGTGCTGCCGGGCACCCGGCGCTACGACTCCCGGACGATCGGCGGACTGATCACCGGGGCCGGCTTCCGACTGGAGGAGGAGCTCGACGCCACCCGCTACTACCTGCCGACCACCGAGGCGCTGTACGCGTACTTCCGGCTGCCGTACGCGGTGCTGCGGCGGCTCGGGCTGAGCGAGCACTGGCTGGGGCTGCGCTCGACCGTGGAGATGTACGAGGTGCGCCACCACGTCGCCTGGCTGGTGCACACCGCGGTCCGGGACGACTGACCGGCCCTCCGGGGTCCGGGCGGGTCCGGTCAGACCTCGGCGCCCAGCATCCGCAGCACCAACTCCCCGTAGCGGCAGCCCAGTTCCTCGGGCGTCTCGCTGCTGCGGTCGGTGTACCAGCGGGACACGTCGATGCCGAGCGAGGTGACCGCGCGGGCGGCCGTCCGCACCTCGGCGACCTCGAACACCCCGGCCGCCAGCCCCGCCTCGATCAGCGCGCCGACCTCGCGCTCGATGTCCAGCCGGAGCGCCGCGACCACCGCGTAGGCGTCCTCCGGCAGCGCGTGCAGTTCGTAGTTGAGCACCCGGCCGACCGTCCGCGCCCGGGCGTGCCAGGCGGTGAACTCCTCGACCAGGCACCGCATCCGCGCCACCGGGTCGCCCTCGCCGCTGACCGCCGACCGGACCAGGGCGAGCGTGGCGGCGTGCCCGGCCCGGCTGATCTCGGCCAGCAGCGCGGCCTTGGACGGGTAGTGGATGTACAGCGCGGCCGGGCTCATCCCGGCTGCGGTGGCGATGTCCCGGGTGGTGGTGGCGTGGAAGCCGCGCTCGGCGAAGGACTCCACCGCGGCCTGGAGCAGCCGGTACGCCGCCTCCGGGCGGGCGTCGGCGCCGCCGGGCAGGGCGGGCCAGAGTTCGGCGATGGGCGTGCTGGTCATGGCGCCATCCTCGCAGATCGGTCGTACGGACGTTCGGCCCGCGCGGCCCCGGAGGGCTGTTGACAGGGTCCCGCACCGACACCATGCTGAGCAAGCGCTTGGTCAGCCGACCGGACGCGGGACGACCCACGCCGAAAGGACCCTCCGTGGTGCACGATTTCAAGGGCCGGGTGGCCGTCGTCACCGGGTCGAGCCGGGGCATCGGCCTCGGCATCGCCCGCGAGCTGGTCGCCCGCGGGGCCCGGGTCTGCCTCACCGCCCGCACCCCCGAACCGCTCGCCGAGGCGGTCCGCGACCTCGGCGGACCGGAGGTCGCCATCGGCGTCGCCGGGCGCGCCGACGACCCGGAGCACCAGGACGAGGCCGTCGCCCGCACCCTGGAGGCCTTCGGCCGGCTCGACCACCTCGTCAACAACACCGGCATCAACCCGGTCTACGGCCCCGTGCTCGGCACCGACGAGGCCGCCGCCGCCAAGATCCTCGCCGTCAACGTGCTCGCCCCGCTGGCCTGGACCCGCCGCGCCCACGCCGCCTGGATGGGCGAGCACGGCGGCTCGGTGGTCAACGTCGCCTCGGTGGCGGGCCTGCGCTCCTCCCCCGGCATCGGCATGTACGGCGTCTCCAAGGCCGCGCTGATCCGGCTCACCACCGAACTCGGCGCCGAACTGGGCGAGCAGGGCATCCGGGTCAACGCGGTCGCGCCCGCCGTGGTCAAGACCAAGTTCGCCGAGGCGCTGTACGAGGGCCGCGAGGAGCAGGTCGCCGCCGCCTACCCGCTGCGCCGGCTCGGCCTGCCCGAGGACGTCGCGGGCGCCGTCGCCTTCCTGCTCTCCCCGGACGCCGCCTGGATCACCGGCCAGACCCTGGTGGTGGACGGCGGCGTCACCCTCGGCGGCGGCCTCTGAGCCCGCCCGCCCCCCGAGGTCACCAGGCCGCCTCGGGGGCGGCCGCGATGACCTCCAGGGCCGGGCGCGGGGGCCGGCCGAGCAGGGCGGCGAGGTCGCCGGGGCGGCCGGGCCCGGCGAGGAAGCCGTGGGCGACGGCCGAGTAGGTGCCCACCAGCATCGGCACCTGGAACGCCGCCGCCCCCGTGGCCGCGAAGGCCGTCCGGGCCTCGGCCAGCGTGCCCGGGCGGTACGCGACCGGCCGGCCGGTGGTCCGGGTGAGCGCGGCGGCGACCTCCGCGGCGCCCACCGCCTCCTCGCCGACCAGTTCGTAGACCCGGCCCGCGTGCCGCTCGGGCGCCAGCGCCACGTTCGCGGCGACCTCGGCGAGGTCCGCGCGGGCGACCGCCGCGAGCCGGCCGTCGCCGAGCGGGGCGGTGATCACGCCGTCCGCGTCCGGCCTGGCCAGAAAGCCCAGCAGCTCCGCGTAGAGGCCGTTGCGCAGGATCGTCCAGCGCAGGGTGGCCGACGCGCGCAGCCGGCGCTCGGTCCAGCGGTGCGCCGCGGCGTAGCCGAGGTGGTCGCCGTCGCCGGCCAGGCTGGTGTAGACCACGTGCCCGACGCCGGCCCGCTCGGCCGCCTCGATCGCGGCCCGGTGCCGGGCGGTCACCACGTCGTCCTCGCCGTAGCCGGCCGAGATCAGCAGCAGGGTGCGCACCCCCGCGAAGGCCTCGGCGAGCGTCTCCGGCCGGTCGAAGTCCACCGTCCGGGTCGGCACGCCCGGCACCGGGACCCGGTCAGGCGTGCGGCTGCCCGCCACCACCTCGCCCCGCCCGGCCAGCCGCTCCAGCACCAGCGAGCCCAGACCGCCGTTGACACCCGTCACGAGCAGCATCGTTCCTCCAAGAATCCGTCGAGGGTCCGTCCCGGGGCGGTCGGTCCCCGCCGCGCCCGGCCCGCCGACCATCCTGGATAACCTGGGCGTTCGACGTAAGGAGGCACTTCGATGTCAGTGGGGCACACCGCGGTAACCACCCCGGACGCCGACCCCCGCCCGGTGGTCTGGTGCGAGGACGGCGTGGACTGCGGCATCCGCGACCTGCTGTCCCGACTCGGCGACAAGTGGACCGTCCTGGTGGTGGTCGAACTCGCCCAGGGGGTACGGCGGTTCCGCGAGCTCCAGCGCGCCGTCCCGGGGATCTCGCAGCGGATGCTGACCCTCACCGTCCGCCGTCTGGAGCGGGACGGCCTGGTGTCGCGCACCGTCCACCCGACCATCCCGCCGCAGGTGGACTACGAGCTGACGCCGCTCGGCCACAGCCTGACCCACCTGGTCCGGGCGATGGCCGACTGGTCCTACGACCACCACGACGCCATCGTCGACTCGCGGCGGAGCTGGGACGACGCCAACCCGGGGTCCGAGATCCGCTGACCCACCCGCGACGCAACGGCTCACTCGGCGAAGCGCACCTCCGGGAAGCGCGCCGAGGGACCGTCCAGCAGGTGGTCGTCGTGGCCGCGCAGCCAGCGGTCGAGGAAGGAGCCGACGTACGCGCGGGTGGCGAGCACCGCCCGGTCCGGCGCGATCTCGCCGACGTCGCCGCGCACCGCGTCCGCCGACACGGCGCCCTGGCGGGCGAGTTTCGGCAGCAGGGACTGCGCGTCGGTGTACGAGCCGTGCCGGGAGCCGGTCAGCGTGAGGTCGGCCTTCCAGCCGCGGCTGTGCTGCCAGAACGCGGCCCAGCCGGGCTGGGCGTGGTAGTCGCCGGAGTCCTCGCTCTGGCTGCCCATCAGCAGGAACGGGCGGTCCAGGCCGTCCTCGGCGACGCTGCTCAGGTGCACGCCGGTGCCGTCCGGGCCGGGGAAGTGCAGCTGGCCGTCCAGGTTGACGCCGGCCTTGATCCGCGGGTCGTCGTGCATGGTCTGGGCGGCGGTGAAGCCGCCGGCGGAGTGGCCGACCATGCCGATCCGGGTCAGGTCGAGGGAGCGCGCGAGGGCCGCCGGGAGCCGGCCGTCGGTGCGCAGCACGCCGAGCTCGTCGAGGACGAAGCGGGTGTCGGCCACCCGGACGTCCATCGCCTTGCGGAGCAGCGCGCCGATGTCCAGGCCGGGCTGGCCGGCCAGGCCGGGGAGCACCGAGGTGACGGTGCGGCCGTCCGGGAACACCACCTCGGAGGCGTCGGAGGGGTGGTCGACGGTGACCACGACGTAGCCGCGCGAGGCGAGGTCCTCGACCAGGCCGGTGCCCCAGGTGCGGGGGTCGCCGAGCCCGGCGGAGTAGAGCACCACCGGGCGTGGTCCGGCGGCGGGCAGCGCGGGGGCGTCCCGGCGGGCGTGGGTGCGGATCCCGGACCAGTCGGTGCGGCCGGGCTCCACCCGGTAGTTGAAGACGCCGGCGCCGTCCGGGCCGCCGAAGTGCGCGGCCGCGGCCGGCTCCATGTAGCGGGCGCGGTCGTCGCCGTGGGCGGGGCGGGTGGCCGGGTACCAGAGGCTGATCATCAGCTCTCGGGCGCGGCCGGGCTGCCAGGGGTCCGCGCGGCCGGCGTCGACCAGCCGCAGCGCGGTGGTGCCGACCGGGTAGGGGCCGGTGGGCCGCGGCAGTCCGGCCTGGGTCTGCCGTTCGGCGACGGTTTCCACGGCGCCGGCGGGCGCGGCGGTCGCGGGGGCCGCCGTCGCCACCGTGCCCAGGACGACCGCTGCCGCCAGCGCCACCGCGGCCCCCGTCCGTACGCCCCGCCGCCCGTGGATCCGCTCGCCCATGACTCCCCGACTCCCCGTTCTCCGCTGCCCGCCGCCGACCGGCCGGCCCGTACGGCGACAGTACGGGCCGGGGTGGTGCGTGGACGTCATACCGGGGAGCCAACCCGCGGAGTAGTACCCGGGTATGACCCGGACGGCAGGCAGGGTGCGTCAGCGGTAGCGGCGCAGTTCGCGGCGGGCCAGCGAGCGCTTGTGCACCTCGTCCGGGCCGTCGGCCAGCCGGATGGTGCGGTTGTAGGCCCAGAGCTGGGCGAGCGGGGTGTCCTGGCTGACCCCGGCCGCGCCGTGCGCCTGGACGGCCTTGTCCAGGATCCACTCGACGGTGCGCGGGGTGGCGATCTTGATGGCCTGGATCTCGGTGTGCGCGCCGCGGTTGCCGACGGTGTCCATCAGCCAGGCGGTCTTCAGCGCCAGCAGCCTCAACTGCTCGATCCGGACCCGGGATTCGGCGATCCACTCCTGGATCACGCCCTGGTCGGCGAGCGGCCCGCCGAAGGCCACCCGGTCGAGGGTGCGGCGGCACATCAGCTCCAGGGCGCGCTCGGCGCCGCCGATGGCGCGCATGCAGTGGTGGATCCGGCCCGGGCCGAGCCGGGCCTGGGCGATGGCGAAACCGGCGCCCTCCGCGCCGATCAGGTTGCCGACGGGCACCCGGACGTCGATGAAGTCGATCTCGGCGTGGCCGCCGTGGTCGGCGTCGTCGTAGCCGAAGACGGTCATCCCGCGCCGGACGGTGACACCGGGGGTGTCGCGGGGTACCAGGAGCATGCTCTGCTGCCGGTGCGGTTCGGCGTCCGGGTCGGTCTTGCCCATCACGATGAGCAGCCGGCAGTCCGGGTTCATCGCGCCGCTGATGTACCACTTGCGCCCGTTGACCACGTACGCGTCGCCGTCGCGTTCGATCCGGGTGGCGATGTTGCGGGCGTCGGAGGAGGCGACGGCGGGTTCGGTCATCGCGAAGGCGGAGCGGATCTCGGCGTCGAGCAGCGGCGTCAGCCAGCGTTCGCGCTGTTCGGCGGTGCCGAACTCGGCCAGCAGCTCCATGTTCCCGGTGTCGGGGGCGGCGCAGTTGAGGGCGGGCGGGGCGAGTTGGGGGCTGCGGCCGGTGATCTCGGCGAGCGGCGCGTACTGGAGGTTGCTGAGCCCGGCGCCGTGCTCTCCCGGCAGGCTGTGCTTGCCGGGAAAGAAGAGGTTCCAGAGCCCCGACTTCCGCGCCTCGACGCGGAGTTCGGCGATCACCGGCGGCACCGTCCAGGCCGGCCGGGCGGGGTCGGCGAGCTGCGCGGCCAGCACCGGCTCGGCGGGGTACACGTGCCGGTCCATGAACTCCGTGAGCCGCTCGCGGAGTTCCTCGGTCCGGGCGTCGTGGGCGAAGTCCATCGGTCAGTGTCCCTTCAGGGTGGCGAGGCCGTGCTCGATGAGGACGGGCGCCATCCGGCCGGCCCGTTCGAACCCGGCGCCGAGGGTGCTCCCCTGCCGGAACCGGTAGTGGATGCCCTCGGCGACGACGGCGAGCTTGTACGCGGCGAAGGCCACGTACCAGTCGAGTTCGGTGGCGTCCCGGCCGGTGGACTCGGCGTAGCGGGCGACCAGTTCGGCGCTGCGCGGGAAGCCGGGCGCGGTGGCGGCGGCGGGGATCAGGCCGCCGCCGACGCCGGCCAGCTCGGTGTACATCACCAGCAGCCCGACGTCGGTCAGCGGGTCGCCGAGGGTGGACATCTCCCAGTCGAGGACGGCGGCGACGGCATCCCGCTCGTCGACCAGCACGTTGTCGAGCCGGTAGTCGCCGTGCACCAGGGCCGGTGCCGGGGAGTCCGGCCGGCCGGCCACCAGCAGCTCGTGCAGCCGGTCGATGCCGGGCAGTTCGCGGCTGCGGGAGGCGGCCAGTTGGGTGGACCAGCGGCGCAGCTGCCGGTCCAGGTAGCCGTCCGGGCGGCCGAAGTCGGCGAGTCCGACGGCGGCCGGGTCGATCCGGTGCAGGGCGGCGAGGGTGTCGACCAGGGCGGTGCCGATGGCGTGCACGCGCGCCTCGCCGAGGGCGGCGAGGGCGGCGGCGTCCCGGTGGACGGTGCCGGGCACATACGCCATCAGGTACCAGGGCGCGCCGAGCACGTCGCCGTCGGCGGCCAGGTGCACGGTGGCGGGGACGGGCACGCCGGTGTCGCGCAGGGCGCTCAGCACCCGGTACTCGCGGCCCATGTCGTGCGCGGTGGCGAGGACGTGACCGAGCGGCGGGCGGCGCAGCACCCAGACCGTGGCGCCGTCGGTGAGCCGGTAGCTGAGGTTGGAGCGGCCGCCCTCGATCAGTTCGGCGCGCAGCGGACCGGTGACGGTGCCCGGCAGGACGCCGTCGAGGTGGGCGCGCAGCCGCGTCAGGTCCGGTCCGGGCGGGTCGCTGGGGGTCGATGGCACGGGCACTCTCCTCCGGTCGGGCCGAACAGGGTGACTAAGCGCTTGCTCAGCATTCAGGCGACGGCGCCGCCCTGTCAATCCCACCCGCCCGTCACAATGATCGGCATGAGGTTGATCCACACCCTGGCCGGTGCGCTGCTCCTGCTGCTCACCATCGGCAGCATCCTGCGCACGCTCGTCGTCCCGCGCGGCCTGTACTCCGCCCTCGTCCACCGGCTCTGGCGCTCCCTGCGGACGGTGCTGCGACTGACGGCCGCCCCGTTCGACACCTACCGCGCGCAGGACCGGGTGCAGACCTGGCTGGCCCCGCTGATGCTGCTCGGCATGCTCGCGGTCTGGCTCGGCTCCATGCTGATCGCCTACATGCTGCTGCTGCACGGCACTTCGGAGCTGGACTGGTCGGTCTCCTTCCGCGAGGCCGGCTCCAGCCTCTTCACCCTCGGCTTCGCCAGCGGCGACCGGCTCCACCTGTCCGTGATCGACTTCCTGGCCGCCGGCAGCGGCCCCCTGGTGATCGCCCTGCAGATCGCCTACCTGCCCACCCTCTACTCCGCCTACAACCGGCGCGAGCTGGAGGTGACGCTGCTCCAGTCCCGGGCCGGCGAACCCGCCTGGGGCCCCGAACTGCTCGCCCGGCAGTCCCTGGTGGACACCGAGAACGCCCTGCCGCAGCTCTACCGGGACTGGGAACGGCTCGCCGCCGACCTCGGCGAGAGCCACTCCAACTACCCGGTGCTGATCTCCTTCCGCTCCCCGCAGCCGAACCGCAGCTGGGTGGTCGGCCTGATCGCGGTGATGGACGCCGCCGCGATCCACCTCGCGGTCTGCCCGCGCACCGCGCCGCCCGAGGCCCGGCTGGTGCTGCGGGCCGGGTTCACCGCGCTGCGCGACATCGGCCGCTCGCTGCGGATCGACTTCGACCCCGACCCCTCGCCGGAGGCCCCGATCCGGCTCGGCTACACCGAGTTCGACGCCGCCGTCGCGATGATCGCCGCCGCCGGGTTCCCGCACGAGCGGAGCGCCGCCGAGGCCTGGCCGCACTTCCACGGCTGGCGGGTCAACTACGAGGCGCTGGCCTACGAACTCGCCCGCCGCAGCGACGCCGTCCCCGCGCTGTGGACCGGCCCGCGCGACTTCCGCGCCCCGTCCGTCCCCCCGGCGCGGCCCGCGGACCGCCGCCCGGGCACCGGCGGTGGCGCGGCGCCGGCGCGGTAGCGGCTATCCCCGCCTGGGCTGGGAGAACCGCAGCATGTTGCCGGCCGGGTCGCGGAAGGCGCAGTCGCGGACGCCGTACGGCTGGTCGACCGGCTCCTGGAGGACCACGCCGCCCGCCGCGCGGATCCGCTCGAAGGTCGCGTCGCAGTCCTCGGTCGCGAAGATGACGGCCCGCAGCAGGCCCCTGGACAGCAGGTCCGCCATGGCCTGCCGGTCGGCGGGCGAGGCGTTCGGGTCCGCCAGCGGCGGCTCCAGCACGATGTCCACGTCGGGCTGCGCGGGCGAGCCGACGGTCACCCAGCGCATGTCCGCGTAGCCGACGTCGTTGCGCACCTCCAGGCCGAGGATGTCCCGGTAGAAGGCGAGCGCCTTCTCGTGGTCGTCGACGGCGATGAAGCACTGCGAGAGCTTGATGTCCATGCGCCTCACGCTACGGGCGGGGCGCGGCTCCCGCCCCTCCACGCCGGATCGGCCCGCCGGGCGGGTGGCCGTGGGGGGCGGGCGGGCGCCGGACCGGGCGGGTACCGGGCCGGTGCCCGGCGGGGCCTGCCAGTGGGGTGCCGAACCCGGGCCGGCCGGGTTTCGCGCTGCGGCGGCGGGGCCCGGCGCCGGGTGTCAGACCTCGATGGTGGTGCCGGCCGCCAGGGAGCGTTCGGCGGCGGCGAGGATCTCGACCGTGCGCAGGCCGAAGGCGGCCGAGCAGGGGTGGGACTCGCCGGTGCGGGCGGCGGTGCCGAGCGCGTCCAGGGCGCGGTGGAGGGCGGCGATCGGTCCCTCGCCGCGCTCGGGCAGGTGGACGGTGCCGCTCTCGCCGCGCAGCTCCATGCCGGTGCCGCCGCCGGCGACCGGGGCGGTGAGGCTGAGCGCGAGGGTGCTGGACGCGCCGCCGACGTGGCGCAGCACGAGGTGGACGGTGTCCAGCGGGCCCGGCACGGCGGTGACGGAGGTGGCGTCGCCGAGGACCGGGAGCAGGACGGAGAGGGCGTGCGGGCCGACGTCCCAGAGCGCGCCCTTCTCCTTGCGCCACGGCGAGGCCGCGTACGGGCTGGTGGAGTCGGGGGCGAAGACCGAGCCGAGCCAGTCCGAGCGGCCGGTGAACCAGCCGCCGACCGCCGCCTGCCGCTCGATCCACGGGATCTGGTCGCCGCCGAAGCGGACGGTGAAGAAGACCACCGAGGCCACGCCGTGCGCCTCGGTCGCCTCGACCACCCGGCGGGCGTCGGGGACGGTCAGCGCGACCGGCTTGTCGAGCAGCAGGTGGCAGCCGGCCTCGGCGGCGCGCACCGCGAGGTCGGCCTGGACGGTCGGCGGCAGCGCGATGGAGACCGCGTCGACCTCGGCGAGCAGCCGGTCGAGGTCGGCGAAGCCGGGGACGCCGTGCCGCTCGCCGAGCGCGGCGGCCGCCTCGGGGCGGCGGGCCCAGACGCCCGCGAACTCGAAGTCGGGGTGCTCCGCCAGGACGGGCGCGTGCACCCGCTCCGCCCAGGGGCCGGTGCCCAGGAGTCCGATCCGCATGCTGTCCCTACTTCTTCTTCGTCGTCATCGGTTCGTCATTGCGACGCCGCCGCCCGGAGCGGTGTCCGGGCGGCGGCGCGGGTGGCGTGGTGGCCCGGCCGGTCAGTCGGCGGCGGGCGCGGTCACCGGCGTGGCGGCCGCGGCGGCGTCCTCCGCCTCCTGGGCGGCGGCGGCCTTGGCGGCCCGGCGCTTCATCAGCCAGGCCGAGAAGACGCCGATGACGATCGCCAGCAGCAGACCGACCCAGGAGAACTTGGAGAGCCACTTCTCGGCGACCTTGCCGACCTGGTAGACCAGCAGCGTGGTCCCGCCGGCCCAGACGATGCCGCCGAGGACGTTGGCGATCAGGAACTTCCAGTACGGCATCTTCAGGGCGCCGGCGAGCGGGCCGGCGAAGATGCGCAGCAGGGCGATGAAGCGGCCGAAGAAGACCGCCCACATGCCCCACTTCTGGAAGGAGCGCTCGGCGGTGGCCAGGTGGCTCGGCCCGAAGTGCTTGGGGAACTTCCGCCCGAGCTTCTCGAACAGCGGCTTGCCGCCCCGGCGGCCGATCGAGTAGCCGACCGAGTCACCGATGATCGCGCCGAGGATCGCGCAGACCGCCACCCAGACCGGGCTGACCACGCCGCGCGCGGACAGCAGGGCGGCCGACACCAGGGCGATCTCACCGGGGAGCGGGATACCCAGGGACTCCAGTCCGATGATCAGCGCGACCAGGGCGTACACCGCGCCCGGTGGCACGCCCTCGATCCAGGCGTCGATGTGCAGCAAGGCCAGTACCTCCGTGGCAGGACGAGACCCGCGGCAGGCCCGGTCTGGTTTCCCGCAGCCCGCGCGCCGGTCTCGACAGTCGTCCGAATGGCGGCACCAGGCCGCTCCCCGAGAGGGCAGCCTAACGTGCCGGGCGGCCTGTCCCCCCGGCCGATCACCCCTGGTTACGACGTGCGGAGCCGTCCGGTGGTTCCGGCGCGGGCGTGATCGTCGCGGGCGGGCCCGACCCGTCGGCCCGCGGTGGGTGCCGGCCGGTCAGCCGGTCGGCCCCGTGAAGCGCAGCGCCACCACCGACGGGCGCGCCTTGACGCACGCCGCCAGCGGCAGCAGGGTGCGGAGGAGCCCGCGGCCGCCCTCGGGGTAGACCTCGCGGATGTCGGTGACCGCCGGGTGAGCGGTGGCCAGCTTGTCGCGCTCGTCCGCGTTCATCCCGAACGGCATCGGCGGCGCCTGGTAGTGGCGGTCGCGCAGCTTGCCCTGGACCGCACGGGCGCTGAACCAGCGCGGCACCGCGTCCAGCACGAAGGTGGCCCCGGGGAACCGGTCCGCGCAGGCCGCGATCAGCTCCCGCACCTCGGTCGGGCGCAGGTACATCAGCAGGCCCTGGGCGCTGATCAGCACGCCCTGGGCGGCGGCGGCCGGGTCCACCGCGTCCATCCAGCCCGGGTCGGTGGCCGAGCCGGCCACGATGCGGTGCCGCTCGTCGGGTGGCAGCAGGCGCTCGCGCAGCGCCGCCGTCTCGGGGAGGTCGACCGAGAGCCAGTGCGCGCGGCCGTTGTCCACCCGCCAGGCCTGGGTCTCCAGGCCCTCGCCGAGGCCGACCACGGTGCCGCGCGGGTGGCGGGCGAGGAAGTCGGACACCTCGCGGTCGAAGCAGCCCGCCCGCAGCCCCTGGAGCTGGGACACCAGCGCCGCGCTGCCGAACCGCTCGTCGAAGGGGAAGTCGATCCGCCCGACCAGCTCGACGGCCTTGGGGTCGGGCAGCACGGTGTCCGGCCGGCGGGCTTCGACGGCCCGGTGCCAGAGCGTCCACAGGGCCGTCTCGGGCACCGCCGACAGCTCCGGCCGCTCCACGCTGCTCATCACTCGCTCGCTCCTTCGCTGCCGCGCGCGACCGCTCGCGCGCGCCTCCTCGTGCGCC
Source organism: Kitasatospora sp. NPDC093806 (assembly GCF_040683335.1). Classification (NCBI taxonomy): domain Bacteria; kingdom Bacillati; phylum Actinomycetota; class Actinomycetes; order Kitasatosporales; family Streptomycetaceae; genus Kitasatospora; species Kitasatospora sp. NPDC093806. Next base: position 16,293 of record NZ_JBFBDO010000070.1, on the reverse strand, counting down.
GGGCCCGCCGTGGCCTCGTCCGGTCCGGCACCGACCTGCCGCTCCCCTGCACGGACCCGCCGATTCTGACACCGCCGGGGGCGCGAACGGGGCGCGCGGCGCGGCGGCGCGCCGACCCCGCCCGCTCGCGCCCGCGGCGCGCCCGACGCGCGCCCGGGCGCCGGGTCAGCCGACGCTGAACGCCCCGTCCGGCGGCGGCGGGGAGTCGGCGGCGGTGGCGTCGGTCACCGGCGCGGTGCGGGCGGCGAACGCCGCGAGGTCGGCGCCGTCGGTCAGCCGGGCCGGGAAGACGTCGCCGGCCAGCCGCCGGCTCAGGTCGGCCACCGGCAGCGGCGCGTCCGAACCCACCAGCAGGATGTTGCCGTACCGCCGCCCGCGCAGCACCGGCGGCTCGGCGATCAGGCAGGCCTCCGGGAAGACGGCGCGCAGCGTCGCCGCCAGGGCGCGGGCGAAGGCCAGCGGCGGGCCGTCGGCGAGGTTCGCCGCGTAGCAGCCGCCGGGGCGCAGCGCGGCCGCGGCCAGCCGCAGGAACTCCACCGAGGTGAGGTGGGCGGGCGTCCGCGAGCCGTGGAAGACGTCCGCGACGACCAGGTCCAGCGAGCCGGGCGCGACGCACGCGAGGGCCGCCCGGGCGTCGCCGACCACCGCCGTGACGTCCACGCCTGGCCCCTGCCACGGGAGGTGCTCCTCGACCAGGGCCAGCAGCGGACCGTCCACCTCCACCACGCGCTGGCGCGAGCCGGGGCGGGTGGCGGCCAGGTAGCGGGGCACGGTGAGCGCGCCGCCGCCGAGGTGGAGGGCGTCCAGCGGGCGGCCCGCCGGGGCGAGGGCGTCGACCAGGTGGCCGATCCGGCGGGTGTACTCGAACTCCAGGTGGGTCGGGTCGCCGAGGTCGACGTAGGACTGCGGGGTGTCGTCCAGGGTGAGCAGCCAGCCGCCGTCGTGGTCGATGTCCGGGAGCAGCTTGGCCTGTCCGAGGTCGGTGCGCCGCACCACCGGCAGCGGCTCGTCCGGCGGATCCGGGGGTCCGACGGGCGGGTCCTGCGGTCGGGGGGTGGGCGGGTCGGGCATCTCGGGCATGTCGGCAGCATAGGCGCCCCGCCCGAGTCGCCGTCACGCCCGAGGCTACCGGCCGGTATGGTCGGTGCGTCCGGGGCCCGACGAGGTCCGGGTCCGCACGTCGTCATTCCGACATTCCGACATTCCGCGATTCCGAGCAGAGATGGGTGCGAGAGGCCATGGAGTTCCGCGAAGACATCCTGGGTGCCCCCTACGAGGCGGCCGAGCTGCCGCTCCGTCCGGACGAGGAGGGCGAGGTCTCCGCCACCCTGGTCCGCCGGCTGGTCCCCGGTTCGGAGCAGGCCGTCCTCTACATCCACGGCTACAACGACTACTGGTTCCAGACCCACCTCGCCGACCACTACGTCGCCGCCGGGTTCTCCTTCTACGCCCTCGACCTGCGCAAGTACGGCCGCTCGCTGCGCCCGCACCACTCGCCGAACTTCGTCCGCGACCTCGCCGCCTACGACGAGGAGCTGGACGAGGCGGTCCGCGTCATCCGGGAGCAGGACGGCCACGGCCGGCTGCTGGTCAACGGCCACTCCACCGGTGGGCTGATCGCCGCCCTGTGGGCGGGCCGCCGGGCCGGGCGGGGTCTGGTCGACGGCCTCTTCCTGAACAGCCCGTTCCTCTCCATGCCGACCGCCCCCGCCGTCCGCACGCTGGGCGCCCCGGCGCTGGAGGCGCTCGGCCGCTTCGCCCCCACCCGGGTGCTGCCCTCCGCCCTCAACCCGCACTACGTGCACAGCATCCACCAGGACTTCCGCGGCGAATGGGAGTTCGACCTGCGGCTCAAGCCGGCCGAGGGCGTGCCGCTGTTCGCCGGGTGGCTGGCCGCCATCCAGCGCGGCCACCGCGAGGTCCGGCGCGGCCTCGGCATCGACGTGCCGGTCCTGCTGATGGCCTCCACCGCCTCGATCTCCACCACCCGCTGGCACAACGCCCTGCACCACGCCGACGCCGTGCTGCGCGCCGACGACATCGCCGCCGCCGGCCCCCACCTGGGCCGTCACGTCACCATCGTCCGGATCAAGGGCGGCATGCACGACCTCGTGCTCTCCGGGGAGACCGCCCGCGGCCAGGTGTTCGCCGAACTCGACCGCTGGCTCGGCGCCTACTTCCCGCTCGCCGTGCACTGAGCCGGGGACGCCGGGACGCCGGCACGACAGCAGGTCCGGGGGCGGGCCGGCCGGGTGCGCCGCCCGCCCCCCGCTCGCTCCTACGTGCGCCTGCTGTGCGCCCACGACTCTGTGGAAGGCTACCCGGGCCCCTGTCACTTCCCTTGCCGACCAGGCGAGTTGAGGAGCCAGCATGCCGCATGGACACGGCCCCCAGCACGAGCAGCAGGACGGACATCAGCCGGACGGACACAGCGACCCCTCCCTGTACCGCACCCCCGCCGAGGCGATCGCCGCCCCGCCGGAGAAGCTCGCCTACGTCGCGGGCTTCGACCGCTCGGCCCAGCGGCCGGACGCGCTGATCACCGTCGACACCGACCCGGCCTCGCCGAGCTACGGGCGCGTGCTCAACTTCACCGACATGCCGGGGGTCGGCGACGAGCTGCACCACTTCGGCTGGAACGCCTGCTCCAGCGCGCTCCAGCACGCCTGCCACGACAACCCCGAACGGCGCTTCCTGCTGCTGCCCGGCCTGCGGTCGTCCCGGCTGCACGTCCTGGACACCCGCCCCGATCCGGTGCGGCCCAGACTGGTGAAGACCGTGGCGGCGGAGGAACTGGCGGCGCGGGCCGGCTACTCGCGGCCGCACACCCTGCACTGCGGGCCCGACGGGGTGTTCCTCTCCTGCCTCGGCGCGGCCGAGGGCGGGGACGGCCCGGGCGGGGTGGCGCTGCTCGACCACACCACCTTCGACGTGCTGCGCCCCTGGGAGACCGAGCGCGGCCCGCAGCACTTCGCCTACGACGTGTGGTGGCACCTGGGGACCAACGTCGGCGTCACCAGCGAGTGGGGCACGCCGTGGATGGTCGAGGACGGCGTGGTGCCGGAGCTGCTGCTCGGCCGCAAGTACGGGCACGCGCTGCACTTCTGGGAGCTGGACTCGGGGCGGCACCTGCAGCGGATCGACCTCGGCGACCAGTACCAGATGGTGCTGGAGCTGCGCCCGGCGCACGACCCGCAGGCGGAGTGGGGGTTCGCCGGCGTGGTCGCCAATGTGGAGGACCTCTCGGCCTCGGTCTGGCTCTGGTACCGCGAGGGCGAGGCGTTCACCGCGCGCAAGGTGATCGAGATACCCGCCGAGGAGGCGAAGTCCGAGGACCTCCCGCCGGCCCTCCAGCCGTTCGGCGCCGTGCCGCCGCTGATCACCGACATCAACCTGTCGGTGGACGACCGGTGGCTGTACGTGTCGGCCTGGGGCACCGGCGAGCTGTTCCAGTTCGACGTGTCGGACCCGTTCCACCCGCGCAAGACCGCCTCGGTGCGGCTCGGCGGCGTGGCGGCCCGCACCCCGCACCCGTCCGAGCCGGGCCGTCCGCTGAGCGGCGCGCCGCAGATGGTCGAGATCAGCCGGGACGGCCGGCGGCTCTACCTCACCAACTCGCTGTACGGCTCGTGGGACGACCAGTTCTACCCCGACGGCATCGAGCCGTGGATCGTCAAGCTGGACGCCGACCCGGAGGCCGGCGGGCTGACCGTGGACCCGCGGTTCTTCCCGCACGGCGAGGAGTTCCGGGGGCTGCGGGTGCACCAGACGCACCTGGCGGGCGGGGACGCCTCCTCGGACTCGTACTGCTACCGGTAGCGGCTGGTTGCCCTGACCGGTCGCCGACCGGGCCGTCCGGTCAGATCCGGCCGAGGACCGGACCGCGGTGGACCGGGCCGAGCGCGGGGCCGCGGTGGATCCGGCCGAGGACCGGGTCGTGGTGGATCCGGCCGGACGGCAGGCCACCGGCGACCAGCCGGGTGCGGACCTCGTCCACCAGGCCGGCCGGGCCGCTGACGCAGGCCAGGTGCTGGGACCAGTCGCCGGCCCGGCTGACCGCCTCGGCCAGCCGGCCGCCCGGCCCACCCGGTCCGCCCGGTCCGGCACCGCCCGGCGCGGCGTCGTCGGCCACCGGGATCAGCTCCAACCAGGGCTTGCGGCCGCCGAGTTCGGCGAGGGCCGGCCAGTCGTAGAGGTCGGCCCGGGCCCGGGCGCCGACGAAGAGGTGGACCCGGCGGCCGCGCGGGCGGTGCTCCACGAGCTCCTCGACGATGGCCTTCATCGGCGCCAGCCCGGTGCCGCCGGCCACCAGCAGCAGGTCCCGGGTGTCGTCCTCCGGCATCAGCGAGCCGCGCGGCGGGCCGAGCCGCAGCCGGTCGCCGACGGCCGTGCGGCCGACCAGCGCCTCGCTCACCCCGCCCGGCCCGGTCCGGCGGACGTGGAACTCCAACTCGTTGTCGGCGCGCGGCGCGCAGCCCATCGAGTACTGCCGCCAGGTGTGCGGCAGCAGCGGGTGTTCGACGGTGCCGTACTGCCCGGCCCGGTACGGGTACGGCTCGCCGGTGCGGACCCGCAGCACCGCGAGGTCGGGGCGGCGGCGCTCGTGGCCGACCACCACGGCCTGCCAGTACGGGGGTTCGGTGAGCGCCGACTCGGCGCCGGCCACCATCGAGCGGACCGCGAACCGCAGCATCCGCACCCAGGCGTCCTCCAGGTCGGTGCTCCACCCGGAGCCGGCCCGGTGCCGGATCGCCTCGCGGAGCGCCTCCTCGAAGGCCTCGTAGTGGACCGGGCGCACCCCCAGCTTCCGGTGGTCGCGGCCGAGTTGGGCGAGCGTGGCGGCGAGCCGGCCGGGGTCGTGGAGGTGCTCGATCAGGTAGTCGAACATCCGCTCCAGGTGGGCCTGCTGGAACTCCATCGACTCCGGGAAGAGGGAGCGCAGATAGGGGCGGCGGCGGAACATGAACGCGTACAGGTGGTCGATGAGGTCGGCGAACGGGGTCACCAGGCCGAGGCTGCGCAGGATCAGCCGCTGGTCGGCCGCGCCGTCGTAGTCCCCGGCGCCGCCGGTGCCGAGCGCGCCGCCGACCGGGACCGGGGCGGTACGGGGCGCGGCGGACGGGTCGGGGAAGGACGGCGCCGGCGCGAGGATCTGCCGGCGGAGGCGCATGGCGTGGTGGCGCGCGATCAACCGGTCGTACTCGGCGGTGTTGCTGGTGAGCTCCATGGACCGCAGCCTAACCATCCGTCAGATACCGTCCGGAAAGCGGTTGTTCACCTTCGATCGGGCATCCGGGCCGGTTTCGGGCAGGGGGCGGCCCGCACCGGCGACTGGTCCAGTAAACGGCCGCGCGGGAGGCCCGGGGAAGGGCCGGTGGTCCCGGGTCGGCCGGGACCACCGGACTACTGCGGGCGGCGCGAAGAGGACTCCCGGCCCGTAGGGGTTTCGGCCACCGGCGCGGCCTCGGGGGCGAGCCCGGGTGCGGGGTCCGGGCCCGTCGGCCCGGTGGCGGTCCAGCTGGCCAGCAGCCGGAGCGACTCGGCGGAGACCGAGCCCGGGGCGGCGTGGTACGTCACCAGCACCTGGTCCGGGTCGCCCGCCGGGCGCAGCGTCTCGTAGCGGAGGGTGAGCCGCCCGACCACCGGGTGGTGCAGCTCCTTGACGCCGTGGCCCTTGTCCTTGACGTCGTGGGCGGCCCACAGGCGGCGGAACTCCTCGCTCTTGAGGGAGAGTTCACCGATCAGCGAGGCCAGCCGGGGATCGTCGGGGTCGCGCCCGGCGTCGAGGCGGAGGATGCCGACGAGGTCGGTCGCCTTGCCCTCCCAGTCCCGGTACAGCTCGCGGGCCGCCGGGTCGAGGAAGACCTGCCAGGCCATGTTCCGGTGCTCCGGCGGCAGCGCGGCGAAGTCGCCGATCAGGGCGTTGCCGAGCCGGTTCCAGGCGATCACGTCGAGCCGCCGCCCGAGCACGTACGCCGGGACGCCCTCCATCGCGTCCAGCAGCTGCTGGAACTCCGGCCGGACCTGCTGCGGACGGGACGGGCGGCCCCGTCCGGCGCCGCGGGCGGCCGGTTTGGTGATCCGGCGCAGGTGCTCGCGCTCGGCGGAGTCCAGCCGCAGCGCGCGGGCGATCGCGTCCAGGACGGCCGTCGAGACGTTCTCGCCGTGCCCCTGCTCCAGCCGGACGTAGTACGCGGTGCTGACGCCCGCCAGCTGGGCCAGCTCCTCGCGGCGCAGCCCGGGCACCCGCCGCCGGCCCCCGTAGTCGGGCAGGCCGACGTCCGCCGGCCGCAGCCGGGCGCGCCGGGACCGGAGGAATTCGCTGAGCTCGGTGCGCTGGTCCATGTCTGCAGTATGCGGCCGCCGGGCGCGCCGGCGGGCGGTCCAGGGTGATACTGCCGGTGGTAGGAACGGCGAACGTACGACGATCACAGGCCTGGTTGGCCGGGGGCGCCGCGCCGAGCCTTGAAGGCATGACGAACACGACGCTCACCACCACCGCCACCCGGGCGGCCACCGACGCCACCGACATCGCCGACGCCGCCGCCCCCGCCACCATCGCCGTCTACGCCGCGCCGGCCCCGAAGGCCCCGCTGGAGCGCGGCACCGTCCCGCGCCGCCCGCTGGGCGCGAACGACATCCTGATCGACATCAAGTTCGCGGGCATCTGCCACTCCGACATCCACCAGGTCGGCGAGGACTGGGGCCAGGGGATCTTCCCGATGGTCCCGGGCCACGAGATCGCCGGCGTGGTCGCCGAGGTCGGCCCCGGGGTCACCCGCTGGTCGGTCGGCGACCGGGTCGGGGTCGGCTGCTTCGTCGACTCCTGCCGGGAGTGCGACAACTGCCGGGCCGGCCTCCAGCAGTACTGCACCAGCGAGGGCGGCCCCGTCTTCACCTACAACGCCGTCGGGCGGGACGGCACGCCGACCTACGGCGGGTACGCGAAGCAGCTGGTGATCGACGCGGACTACGCGCTGCGCATCCCCGACGCGCTGCCGCTGGACGTCGCCGCGCCGCTGCTCTGCGCGGGCATCACGCTGTACTCGCCGCTCACCCACTGGGGCGCCGGCCCGGGCAAGCGGGTCGCGATCGTCGGCCTCGGCGGGCTCGGCCACCTGGGCGTGAAGATCGCCCGGGCCAAGGGGGCCGAGGTCACCGTGCTCAGCCAGTCGCTGCGCAAGCGCGAGGACGGCCTGAAGCTCGGCGCCCACGACTACCGCGCCACCTCCGACCCGGCCACCTTCACCGAGCTGGCGGGCCGCTTCGACCTGATCGTCAACACCGTCTCGGCCGACCTGGACCTCAGCGGCTACCTCGGCCTGCTGCGCCTCGACGGCACGCTCGTCCAGGTCGGCGCGCCGGAGAAGCCGGTCACGGTCAACGCGCACGCCCTGCTCACCGGCCGCCGCTCGCTGTCCGGCTCGATGATCGGCGGCCTGCCGGAGACCCAGGAGATGCTCGACTTCTGCGCCGAGCACGGCATCGGCGCCGAGATCGAACTGATCCCCGCCGACCGGATCAACGAGGCCTACGCCCGCGTCCTGGCCAGCGACGTGCGCTACCGCTTCGTCATCGACACCGCCACCATCTGATCGCGGTCTGCGGGCCGCGGGCTTCGGTCCGTGAATCCGCGGGTGCACGACGCCCCGTCCCCGGTGCTCTCCCATCACCGGGGGCGGGGCGTCGGTCGGTGGGGCCCGGCGGCCCGGCGGCCCGACTGCTCGGCGGGCCGCCGGGGCAGGACGGCGGGCGGCCGGGTCAGGATGTCGCCGGGTCGGCGGCCTCGGGGCGGGGGCGGCCCCGGCGCAGCCGGCGGCGGCGCGGGGGCTGGTCGGGCAGCCAGCCGAAGGTGAGGCAGCTGCCGAGCACGCCGAACGCCATGCCGAGCAGGAACCCGCCCAGGTTGGAGGTGAGCCAGCTGGCCAGCGAGGCCAGGACGGCGACGATCGAGTAGAACAGCCGCTGGGCCGGGTTGACCAGGATCAGCAGGCCGCAGACCGTCATGACCACCGGGACGACGTAGCCGGCCAGCCCCTGCGGCCCGATGTGCAGGATGACCGGCAGCGGGGCGCGCAGGGTGAAGAGGATCTCCGCCCCGCCCAGCAGCACCAGCAGGCCGCCCCAGAACGGCCGCCGGCCCCGCCACCCCCGCCAGGAGCCGCGCGCCCGGGGTGGTGGCGCCGCCTCAGGGGTGGTCGCGGTGGCAGTGGGCTCGGGAGCGGTGGCGGCCGCCGGGGTGGCGGGTTCGGGCTCGGCCACCGTCAGCAGCCCTCCGAGCTGAAGCTCATCCGCAGGTTGGGCAGTTTGAAGGCCGCGGCGGTGGTGGCGTAGTTGTGCTGCCGCAGGTTGCGGATCTTGACGGTGTCCGCCTGCTGGCCGAAGACGCCGGGCAGGCCCTTCGCCCCGCCCTTGGTGTAGGTGCTCGCGTCGCCGCCGATCTCGATGTTCTTGAACTCCGCGTCGCCGGAGAGCAGATCGGAGTCGGTGGTGAGGTCGGTGGCGGTCACGGGCGTGCCCGCGTCGCCGGCCCTGATCAGCAGGTTGATGCCGCCCAGGTCGACGCTCTGGCAGAGCTTGGTGAGCGAGGCGTCCTTGATCGCGGAGATCATGACGAGCACCTGGCCGCCGGTGTCCCCTTGGTTGGGGCTGTTCTCGATCATGTGGTCCATGCTGCCGAACTGTGCGAAGCCGACGCCGTCCAGGCTGTCGGCGGTGACGGTGAACGGCATTCCGGAGATGGCGAACTGGGCGGCGAGCACGCCCTGTGCCGTCAGTGTCATCAGCACGGCGCCGACGGCGACCGCGGGGACGGCCATCAGCGCGGTGCGCTTCAGCCGGACCCTGCCTCTGGGCCGGACGGTCGGCTCGGTGCTCCCGGCGCTCTCGGTGGTGGGGGCGGCGTCCTCGGACGTGGCCATGTGTGCTCCCTCGGGTGGTGGACGGGCAGGCACTGGCACGTTGTCCTGGCGCGGACAGCGTCGCGCGGCCCGACCGGGCGTTCCGCCCCTCGGCAGCGGGGCGGAACGGTCGGACCGCAGTGGGTAACTGGGAAGCTACTGCCCGGTATTCGGCGGGTCAATACGGGTGCACGAAGGATCATCGTCCGCCCGGCGGTGGTCGGCCTGGGCCGGATCCGAGGCCTGGGCCGGATCCGCGCCCGGGTCCTGGTCCGTCGGCGGGGCCGAGGCCGGTGCCGGATCCGGTGCCGGGACCGCCGACAGTCGACGCGCCGCCTCGGCCGGACCGAGGAAGGGGGCCAGGCAGAAGAGGCTCAAGGTCGGCAGCAGATCCGGGAGTTGGGCGGTCCGACCGGCGTCGATGCACCGCTGCAGGGTGCTGTAGACGCCGCCGACCACCGCGTCCACCATCGCGTTCTTCGCCACCCCGCCCGGGAGTTGCGGCACCTCGGCGAAGAACCCCCGGAAACGGGTGAGGAGTTGCTCGCGCTCGCGACGGCCGGCCGGGCCGACCGCGTCCAGCTCGATCACCGCCATGGTCGCGAACGCCGGGACCCCGGCCAGCAGTCCGAGCATCGACCGCAGCGCCTCGCGGATCCCGGTGCACCAGTCCGGCGCCGCCGCGAAGGCCGCCGCCATCCGGCGGATCACCACCCCGGTGCCGTGCCGGTGGGCGGCCAGGAAGGCGTCCTCCTTGCCGGTGAACAGCTCGTAGAAGACCGGCCTGGTCACTCCCGCCGCGCGACAGATGTCGCTCACCGTGGCGTGCTGGTACCCGTGTTGCGCCACCGTGTGCACCAGCCCGTCGAGCAGCCGCTCGCGCTGGGTGGCCGCGACCACGTCCGGGGGCAGCCGGCTCGGGCCCCGTTTGATGGATCTGGCCGGGTCGCGGCCGGTCCGCGCGCCGGGCAGCAGGACCACCTCGGGCTTCCGAACGATCTCCGGTTTCATCGCCAACTCCTGTGTTCGGTATTGACATTGACGCGACGCCCGGTTTACAACACTGACGGGTTTCCAATCCGCGGCCGAGTCCGCCGGGAACCCGCACGCGTTCCGACTGCTCAGTATGGCGAACGCATGCCCGGCGGTGGCAGCCGCCGAACGTGCGGCCCTACGGGGCGGGCCCGTGGCGCCGGGCCCGCCGAGTCGAAGTCCGCGGCATCCACTCCCGCACCACCTTCTCCGCACCGCCCCGTCGCGGTCACGGCGCGGCCCACGCCGCCGCGCGCACCCCCACCACCGATCGCGCGGGCTCCCCCACCCGACTCCGCCCGGAGAGAGGCACACCCTCATGCGCATCCGCCGTACCCTCGGAACCGCAGCCCTCGCCGCCGTCGCGGTGCTGGCCGCCGGCACCGTCACCCCCGCCCAGGCCGCCGGACCGGCCGTGCTCACCCACACCGCCCCCGGCGGCCCCGACGTCGCGGTCGGCGACGTCCTCACCGCCGACCTGGTGGCCGGCGGCTACGCCACCTTCTACTCCAGCGCGACCGGGACGAGCGGCATCAAGTGCGCCAGCTCCTCCTTCTCCGCCACCGTCACCAGCAACCCGGCCGCGCCCGGGGTGGCCACCGAGTCGCTCAACAGCCACACCTTCGGCAGCTGCACCGCCAACGTGATCGGCGTGACCGGCGTCCAGAGCATCACCGTCAACAACCTGCCGTACACCAACTCGGTCAGCGACGCGGCCGGCAACCCGGTCACGCTCGCCCCGACGGCCGCCGGCCCGCTGCAGACCACGGTCGTGCTGAAGACCATCCTCGGCACCATCACCTGCGTCTACCGCGCGCCCGGCAGCATCGCCGGCACGACCAGCAACGTCGGCCAGACCATCGGCTTCACCGCCCAGCCGTTCCCGAAGGTCTCCGGCCCGAGCACCTGCTTCCCGACCGGCTACTTCAGCGCGACCTACGGGCCGGTGAGCGACAGCTCGGTGGCCGGCAGCCCGCACATCTACATCAACTGACCCGCTCCGCGGGGCCGGTTGACCAGCCGGGCGGTGCGCGGCGACGACCGACGGTCGGCGCGCACCGCCCGGCGTGCCCGTTCGGCCGTCCGTCCTGAAGCGCCCTTCCTCCCTCGGGCCGGGACAGCGAAGTGACCCACCGGTAGGGTGCTGGCGACGGACACCGGACGACGGGGATGTGGGGCACGCATGGGCGGCGAGGGCACGGAGTTCTTCGAATCGGTGGCCGACACGGCCGCCCGGCTGGCCGAGGTCGGCTACCTCGCCTCGACCGAGGTGGCCACCACCGTCTTCCTCGCCGACCGGCTCGGCAAGCCGCTCCTGGTCGAGGGCCCGGCCGGGGTCGGCAAGACCGAACTCGCCAAGGCCGTCGCCGCGATCGGCCGCGCCCGGCTGGTCCGGCTCCAGTGCTACGAGGGCATCGACGAGGCCCGCGCCCTCTACGAGTGGAACCACGCCAAGCAGCTGCTGCGGATCACCGCCGGCCGGGACGAGGGCTGGGACCAGGCCCGCACCGACATCTTCGGCGAGGAGTTCCTGCTCACCCGGCCGCTGCTCACCGCCATCCGCGGTGAGGAACCGACCGTGCTGCTCATCGACGAGATGGACAAGGCCGACGTCGAGGTCGAGGCGCTGCTGCTCGAAGTGCTCAGCGACTTCCAGGTCACCGTGCCCGAGCTCGGCACCATCACGGCGAGCCGCCGCCCGTTCGTCCTGCTGACCTCCAACGCCACCCGGGAGCTCTCCGAGGCGCTGCGCCGCCGCTGCCTCTTCCTCCACCTGGACTACCCCGACGCCGAGTTGGAGCGCCGGATCGTCCGGCTGAAGGTGCCCGGACTGGACGCGACGCTGGCCGATTCGCTGGTCCGGGTGGTCGGCGCGCTGCGGGCGATGGAGCTGCGCAAGGCCCCCTCCGTCGCGGAGACCGTCGACTGGGCCCGCACCCTGCTCGCGCTCGGCGCCGACACGCTCGACGAGGCGCTCGTCCGGGCCACCCTCGGGGTGGTCCTCAAGCACCAGGACGACGTGCTGAAGGCCGCGCGGAAGCTCACCCTCGCATGACCGGTTCCGGCGAGCCCGCCGACCTGTCCGCCCGGCTGACCGGTTTCGTGCGGACGCTGCGCGGTCACGGCCTGCGGATCGGACCGGCCGAGACGGTCGACGCCGCCGCCGTCCTGGACGTCCTCGGCCTCGCCGAGCGCGAGCAGGTCCGGGCCGGGCTCGCCGCCGCGCTGCTGCGGACCGACGGGCAGCGCGGGGTGTTCGACGCGACCTTCGACCTGTTCTTCCCGCTCGGGGTCGGCGACCCGGAGGCGGTCCGCCGGGGCGCCGGTCCCGACGCGCCGGACATCGCCGAAGGCTCCCGGACCGCGTCGGACCCCGCCGACCCGGACCCCGCCGCGCTGCGCGAGGACCTCCGGGCGCGGCTGGCCGCCGCGCTCGCCGCCGACGACCTGGCCGCCCAGGCCCGGCTGGCGGGCGAGGCGGTCGCCGTGTTCGGCCGCTACGGCACCACCGGCGGCGCGGGCTCCCCGGGGACGGACGGCTGGTCGGCGTACCAGACGCTCGGCCGGCTCGCCCCCGAGACGCTCCTGGCCCGCGTCCTCGCGGCCCTGCGCGCGGGCGCGGGCTCGGGCGGCGGTGCGGGAGATGCCGCCGGGGCCGACCTCGCCGACCGCGTCCTCCCCGACGAGATCCGCCGCCGCATCCAGGGCTTCCGCGCCATGGTCGCCACCGAGGCCCGGCGGCGCGCCGCCGAGGTGCGCGGCACCGAACGCGTCGCCGAGCGCGCCGTCGCCCCCAGCCCCGACCGGATCGACTTCCTCGCCGCCGGCCGCGACCAGCTCGCCGAACTGCGCCGCACCGTCCACCCGCTGGCCCGGAAGCTGGCCACCCGGCTGGCCGCCCGCCGGCGCCGTGCGGCCCGCGGCCGGATCGACCTGCGCCGGACCCTGCGCCGCTCGCTCTCCACCGGCGGCGTCCCGCTGCGCCCGGCCTACCGGCTGCGCCGCCCCGCCCGCCCGGAGCTGGTGCTGCTCTGCGACGTCTCCGGCTCGGTCGCGGGCTTCGCCGACTTCACCATGCTGCTGGTCCAGGCGATGCGCGACCAGTTCAGCAAGGTCCGGGTGTTCGCCTTCGTCAACCGCACCGCCGAGGTGACGGACCTGCTCACCCGGGGCGGCGGCGACCCGGCCTCGCTGGCCCGGCGGATCCTCACCGAGGCCAAGGTGATGGGCTACCACGGCAACAGCGACTACGGCTCCGCGCTCGGCGAGTTCGCCGAACGGCACCTGGACGCGGTCGGCCCGCGGACCAGCGTGCTGATCCTCGGCGACGCCCGGAACAATCACCGGGACCCCAACCTGCCCGCCCTCCACCGGATCGCCGCCCGGGCCCGCCGGGTCTACTGGCTCAACCCGGAGCAGCCCGCCCTCTGGGGCACCGGCGACTCCGCCGCCCCCGCCTACGCGGAGGCGGTGGAGATGCACTCCTGCCGCAACGCCCGCCGGTTGGGCGAGTTCATCGCCCGGCTGCTCCCGGTCTGACCGCCGCCCGGCTCCCCGTGCCCGCTCAGCCGTCCAGGTGGCCGAGGAAGTCCAGCAGAGCGGCGTTGACCTCGGCCGGCGCCTCCTGCTGGGTCCAGTGCCCCACCCCCGGGAGGGTGACCCGGCGGACCAGCTTGGGCGCCAGGTGTTCGAGCAGCAGGGTCATCGCCTCCTCGGGGATCAGGGCGCCGACCATGTCCCGGTCGCCCGCCACGTAGAGCGCGGGGACCTCCACCGGGCGGCCGTGGAGCCCGGCGAGCAGCTCGTTGTTCCGGTCGATGTTGCGGTACCAGTTCAGACCGCCGGTGAAGGCCCGCTCGCCGAGGCCGGCGACGTCCGCGACGAAGGCCTCGATGTCCGCCTCGGAGAACCAGTCGGGCAGCTTCTCCGGCTCGGGCAGCCCGTCCAGCAGGGTCTGGCCCTCGGGGACCACCCAGGCCCGCGGCTGCTCGCTGCGCGGCCGGTCGCCGGAGCCGCTGTAGAGGATCCGGCGGAAGGTCGCGTGCGGGTCCCGGGCCAGCTCGGCGTCGGCGACGCCGGGGCGCTGGAAGTAGATCTGGTAGAAACCCTCGCCGAACCGCTCCCGGGCCTGCGCCAGCGGCGGCAGACCGAGCGTCGGCACCGGCGGGACGCTGAGCCCGGCCACCCCGCGCACCAGGTCGGGCCGGAGGGTGGCGGTGGTCCAGGCGACCGGCGCACCCCAGTCGTGCCCGACCAGCACCACCGGCCCGCCGCCGAGCGCCCCGATCAGGCCGACCACGTCCCCGACGAGGTGGAGCAGCGTGTAGGCGTCCACCGACTCGGGCTGCTCACTGCGGCCGTAGCCGCGCTGGTCGACGGCGACCACCCGGTACCCGGCCTCGACCAGCGGGGCGAACTGGTGCCGCCAGGAGTACCAGCTCTCCGGGAACCCGTGCAGCAACAGCACCACCGGCCCCTCCCCCTGCTCGGCGACGTGCAGCCGGACCCCGTTCACCTCGACGTCCCGGTGCGCGATCAGCCCGTACGCCTGCTTGGTCATGCGACCCCTCCCCGGTCTGACGATCCGTCATCCGGTCGAACGCCCGGCGCCCGACCGCCCATTCCCACCCTGCCCACCGGACCCGCCCCGGGAACCTCCCCCTGCTCCCGGGGCCGGCGCCCGCCCTCAGTCGGCCGTGGCCTGGGCCGACTTCTCCCGGGCGTCCGCCAGATCCTCGGCCGTGGGCGCGTCGTCCTGGGTGAACCGGTGCCGCCAGTAGCCGGTGAACTCGATCGAGGCCTTCGGCACGCCGCGCTCCTCGACCAGGTGGCGCCGGAGCGTGCGGACGGCCGCGGCCTCACCGGCCAGCCAGGCGAACGGCGTGCCGGCCGGCAGTTCGGCGGCGACGACGGCCTCGGTCAGCGGCCGGCCCGGAGCGGCGCCGTCGCGGTGCAGCCACCGCACGGCCACCCCGTCGGGGGCAGGCAGGGGCTGTTCCTCCGCCCGGTCCGCGACCTCGACGAACACCAGCGCCGTGGTTCCGGCGGGCAGCGCCGCCAGCAGGGTGTGGATCGCGGGCAGCGCGGTCTCGTCGCCGGCCAGCAGCACCCAGTCCGCCGCGGCCACGGCGGAGCCGAGCGGGACCGGGCGGGCGTACAGCTCGGAGGGGCCGACCAGGCCCAGGCGGTCGCCCGGCCGGGCCCGCTCCGCCCAGGCACTCGCCGGGCCGGCATCGCCGTGCAGCACGAAGTCGATCTCCAGCAGCCGGGTGCCGGGGAGTCGGCGGCGGACGGTGAGACTGCGCATCCACGGCCGTTCCGCCTCCGGGATGGCCAGGTAGGCCTGGTACCAGCCCATGGCGTCGTCGTTCCGCTCCGGCAGGACGGGGGCGTCCTGGCCGGGCCGGGGGAAGCAGAGCTTGACCTGTTGGTCCGGCGAGCCGCCGACGCCCGGGTCGAGCTCCTCGGCCTCGAAGGTGATCCGGGCCGTCCGCGGAGTGACCCGCTCGACCTCGGTGACCTGGACGGATGTGACGGGAAGGCGCACGGCCGACCTCCGGTTCCCCTGCTGCACTGATAGCTTATGCCGTAAAGAGTTGCCTCGAAGGAGGTTACCTTATGCCGTAAGGAGTTGTGTTCGTGACCGTCTTCGCCGGGCAGGGCGATGCCCGCCGTTCGATGTCCCTGCTCTGGCGCGCACCCGAGGCGCCGCGGACCGGCCGCAGCGGGCCCAAGCCCGGACTGAGCGTGGAGGCCATCGTCGCCGCCGGGATCGCCGTCGCCGACGCCGACGGAATGTCCGCGCTCTCCATGCGCGCGGTCGGCGAGCACCTCGGCCGCACCGCCATGGCGCTCTACACCTACGTCCCCGGCAAGGCCGAACTGCTCGACCTCATGCACGACCGCGTCCTCGCCGAGCTGCCCACCGGCTACGACCTCACCCCCGGCTGGCGGCCCGCCGTCACCGCCTGGGCCGAGGACACCCTCGCCTGCTACCTCCGTCACCCCTGGGTGCTCCAGATCTCCCAGGCCCGCCCGGTCCTCGGCCCCGCCGAACTCGGCGCGATGGAGACCCTGCTGCGCGTCCTCGGGGCCACCGCCCTCGACGCCCGCCGGCTGCGGGGCGTGGTCGCCGCCCTGTGGCAGTTCGTCCGGGGCTCCGCCCGGACGATGGCCGAGGCCCGGGCGGCCGCGACCGCGACCGGCGTGCCCGACGAGGAGTGGTGGCACGCCCGGTCCGCCCCGCTCGCCGAACTCGTCCCCGACTTCGCCGAGCGCTTCCCCCTGCTCACCGCCCTCGAACGGTCCGACGCCACCACACCGGGCCACGACCCCGCACCGGACCACAACCCCGCACCGG
>NZ_JBFBDO010000069.1:0-46440 GCF_040683335.1 Kitasatospora sp. NPDC093806 | reverse complement strand
GCCGGGGGGCCGGCGGGCGGCCCTCGGGGCGGCGCTGCTGCGGGGCGCGCGCGGTGCGGGCGCCGTCCGGCCGCCCGGGGGATCCGGCTGGCCGACCCGCGTCGCCGGCTGCGGGTGATCACCATCGTGCTCTCGGTGGTGTTCTCGATCTTCGCCGGCCGACTGGTCCAGCTCCAGCTGCTGGACTCCGACGCGCTGGCCGCCGACGCCAACACCAACCGCTACCTGAACATCCCGATCACCGCCGAACGCGGCTCGATAACGTCCTCCGACGGGGTCTCGCTGGCCACCACCGTCGACGCCTACGACATCACCGCCGACCCGGCGATGTTCACCCCCGAGGCCACCGGCCTCCCCGACGCCCCCGAGCAGGCCGCCGCCCTGCTGGCGCCGATCCTCGGCCTGCCCAAGGAGCGGCTCGCCGCCGACCTGCACACCCCCAAGACCCGCTACAAGCGGCTCGCCGCCCAGCAGACCCCGGACGTCAAGAACCAGATCAGCGACCTCAAATCCAGCCTGGAGAAGCAGGCCGGCTCGCGCGGCTGCCAGGCCCAGAAGCGGCTGCTCAACAAGCCCGCCGAGGAGGGCGGCCGGACCCGGGTCGACAACGAGTGCGTCAACCCGCTGGCCGGCGTCTTCAACCGGGACACCCAGAAGCGGGTCTACCCCTCTGACGGGCTGGCCGCCAACCTGGTCGGCTTCGTCAACGCCGAGGGCGAGGGCGCCGGCGGGCTGGAGCAGCAGTTCCAGAAGCAGCTGGCCGGCAAGGACGGGCGCAGCAGCTACGCCCAGTCCGGCGGCCGGCTGGTGCCCACCGCCGGCGGCTCGCTGGAGCCCGCCGTGCCCGGCACCGACCTGCGGCTGACCCTCAACCGGGACATCCAGTGGGCCGCCCAGCGGGCGATCACCGACCAGGTCGCCAACGCCGGGGCGGAGAAGGGCTACGTGATCGTCCAGGACGTGAAGAACGGGCAGGTGCTGGCGATGGCCACCTCGCCCGGCTTCAACCCGAACGACCTGAGCACCGCGAAGAACTCGCAGCTCGGCAACGCCGCGCTGCAGGACGCCTACGAGCCCGGCTCCACCGCCAAGCTGATGACCATGGCCGCCGTGCTGGACACCGGCAAGGCCACCTGGGACACCAAGGTGACGGTGCCGTACCCGCTGGTCCGCGGCGACGTGGCGTTCAAGGACGACGTCTGGCACGACACCTGGTACCTGACGCTGGCCGGTGTGCTCGCCAAGTCGTCCAACATCGGCACCATCGAGGCCGCCCAGACCCTCGGCGCCACCCAGCCCGAGGCCAACCAGGTGCTGTACGACTACCTGCGCCGCTTCGGCATCGGCCAGCAGACCGGTCTGGGCTTCCCCGGCGAGACCGCCGGCCTGCTCGACAAGCCGGAGGACTGGAAGGCGTCCAAGCAGTACACCATCCCGTTCGGCCAGGGCCTGTCGGTCAACGCGCTGCAGGCGACCTCGGTGTTCTCCACCATCGCCAACGGCGGGGTCCGGGTGGCGCCGAGCGTCGTCCAGGGCACCACCTCGCCGGACGGCAAGTACACCCCGGCCGCGCCGGGCGCGCAGTCCCGGGTGGTCGGCGAGCAGACCGCCAAGACCCTCACCGAGATGCTGGAGTCGGTCGTCTCCGACGAGCAGGGGACCGGCGGCAAGGCCGCGATCCCCGGCTACCGGGTGGCCGGGAAGACCGGCACCGCCAACCGGGTGGACCCGAAGAACGGCGGCTACCGCGGCTACACCGCCTCCTTCATCGGTTTCGCGCCCGCCGACGCGCCCCGGGTCACCGTCTCCTGCGTGATCCAGGACCCGGTCAACGGCCACTTCGGCGGCCAGCTGTGCGGCCCGGTGTTCAAGCAGGTGATGGAGTTCACCCTCAAGACCCTCCAGGTGCCGCCGAGCGGCAGCGAGGCGCCCAACCTGCCCGTCGAGTGGAAGCCGTGAGCAGAGATGAGCAACGACCGGGCGGGTGCGGCCGCCGGTACGGAAAAGGCCCGGTTTGGCCCTGGGCACCCTTCGGCGGATAGCCTCTCCGCCGTGCCGAAACCCGATCAAATCACCGTGAGCCCGCCCCGCCCCGCGCGGACCGGCGCCCGGCCGCTCGCCGAGCTCGCCCGTCTGCTGGGACTCGACCCCGTCGAGGGGCCCGAGGTCACCGGCGTCACCCACAACGCCCGCGAGGTCCGCCCCGGCGACCTCTACGTGGCGTTCCCGGGCGCCAACCACCACGGCGCGTCCTTCGCCGGCCAGGCCGCCGAGGCCGGCGCCGTCGCGGTGCTCACCGACCCGGCCGGCGCCGAGCTGGCGGCCGGCACCGGCCTGCCGCTGCTGGTCGTCGACCGGCCGCGGGCCCGGATGGGCGAGGTGTCCGCCGCGGTCTACGACCGGCCGTCCGAGCGGCTGCTGATGATCGGGCTGACCGGCACCAACGGCAAGACCACCACCTCCTACCTGGTCGAGGGCGGCCTGCGCGGCGCCGGGCGCCACCCGGGTGTGATCGGCACCGTCGAGATGCGGGTCGGCACCGAGCGGATCAAGAGCGAGCGGACCACCCCCGAGGCCACCGACCTGCACGCGATCCTCGCCGTGATGGGCGAGCGGGGCGCGGACGCGGTGACCATGGAGGTCTCCAGCCACGCGCTGGTCTACGGCCGCACCGACGGCGTGGTCTACGACGTCGCGCTGTTCAACAACCTCACCCCCGAGCACCTCGACTTCCACCCGGACATGGAGGACTACTTCCAGGCGAAGGCCCGGCTCTTCCAGCCCGGCAAGTCCCGCGCCGGGGTGGCCAACCTGGACGACCAGTACGGCCGCCGGCTCGCCGCCGAGGCGAAGATCCCGGTCGTCACCTTCTCCGCCACCGGCGCCCCCGAGGCGGACTGGCGCGCGGTGGACGTCCAGCTCGGCCCGGTCGGCTCGACCTTCCGGGTGCTCGGCCCGGACGGCGCCGAGGCGGACGCCTCCGTCCCGCTGCCCGGTCCGTTCAACGTCGCCAACGCGCTGGCCGCGATCGTCCTGCTCGCCACCGCCGGCCTGCCGCTGGACCGGGCCGTGGCCGGCGTCGCGGCCGTCCCCGGCGTGCCCGGCCGGCTGGAGCGGGTGGACGCCGGACAGCCGTTCGTCGCGGTGGTCGACTACGCGCACAAGCCGGACGCCCTGGAGGCCGTCCTCGGCTCGCTGCGCGAGGTCACCAAGGGCCGGCTGCACGTGGTGATCGGCTGCGGCGGCGACCGCGACCCGCACAAGCGCGCCCCGATGGGCGGCATCGCCGCCCGGCTCGCCGACACCGCCCTGCTGACCAGCGACAACCCGCGCAGCGAGGACCCGCTGGCGATCCTCGCCAGCATGCTGACCGGCGCCGCCGCGGTGCCCGAGGCCGGGCGCGGCGCCGTCCTGGTGGTGCCCGACCGCGCCGAGGCGATCCGCCTGGCGGTCGCCCGCGCCCAGGCCGGCGACACCGTGCTGGTGGCCGGCAAGGGCCACGAGCTCGGCCAGTACGTACGAGACGAGATCCGCCCCTTCGACGACCGGGAGGTGCTGCGCGAATCCATCGTGCGGACCACGGCCGCCCGGGGCACCGGAGGAGTAGAGCAGCCGTGATCGCACTGACCCTCGCCGAGGTGGCCGCCGCAGTCGGGGGCACCCTGGCCGACGCCGACCCCGACGCCCTGGTGACCGCCCCGGTCGAGGTCGACTCCCGCAAGGTCCGCCCGGGCGGCCTGTTCGCGGCCTTCGTCGGCGAGCACGTGGACGGCCACGACTACGCGGCCACCGCGGTCGCGGCCGGCGCCGTCGCGGTGCTGGCCTCCCGCCCGGTCGGCGGGCCCACCGTCCTGGTCGACAGCGTGGTGGACGCGCTCGGCAAGCTGGCCCGCGCCGTCGTCGGCCGGGCCGACGCCACCGTGGTCGCGCTCACCGGCTCGGCCGGCAAGACCAGCACCAAGGACCTGATCGCCCAGCTGCTGCAGCGCCTCGGCGACACCGTCTACCCGCCCGGCTCGCTCAACAACGAGATCGGCCACCCGATGACCGCCCTGCGGGTCGAGGACGCCACCCGGCACCTGGTGCTGGAGATGGGCGCCCGGCACAAGGGCGACATCGAGTACCTCACCTCGATCACCCCGCCCCGGATCGGCCTGGTGCTGAACGTCGGCACCGCGCACGTCGGCGAGTTCGGCTCGCAGGAGGCGATCGCCGAGGCCAAGGGCGAGCTCGTCGAGGCGCTGCCGGCCGACGGCGCGGCGATCCTCAACGCCGACGACCGCCTGGTGCGCGCCATGGCCGCGCGGACCAGGGCGAAGGTCGTGCTGTTCGGGGAGTCCCCGGACGCCGAGGTCCGGGCACAGGATGTTCGCCTGGACTCCACCGGACGTCCATCGTTCACGCTGACCACCCCGGCCGGTTCCGCACGGGTGCAGCTGCGCCTGTACGGTGAGCACCACGTCTCGAACGCCCTCGCCGCCGCCGCGGTGGCGATGGAGCTCGGGATGACCGTCGACGACACCGCCGAAGCGCTGAGCGAGGCGGGTGCGCTGTCCCGCTGGCGCATGGAGGTCGTCGACCGGGCCGATGGTGTCACCGTCGTCAACGACGCCTACAACGCGAACCCCGATTCGATGCGGGCCGCGCTGCGGGCGCTGGTCTCGATGGGGGGACGGGGCCCGGAGCGCCGCCGCACCTGGGCGGTGCTCGGCGAGATGCGGGAGCTCGGCGAGGACAGCCTGGCCGAGCACGACGCCATCGGGCGGCTCGCCGTCCGGCTGGACGTCACCAAGCTGGTGGCGGTCGGCGGACGCGAGGCGGCCTGCATGGAACTGGGCGCGAGGAACGAAGGTTCGTGGGGTGAGGAGTCGGTGCTGGTGTCCGACGCGGACGCGGCGGTCGAACTGCTGCGCAGTCAGCTGCGGCCGGGGGATGTGGTGCTGGTGAAGGCCTCCCGCTCGGTGGGGTTGGAGAAGGTGGCCGAGGCCCTCCTCGCGGACGGTGCGGCCGAGTAATGAAGCAGATCCTCTTCTCCGGCATGATCGGCCTGATCCTGTCGCTGGCCGGTACCCCGGCCCTGATCAAGCTGCTCGCCCGACAGGGCTACGGCCAGTACATCCGGGACGACGGCCCGAAGGCGCACCACAGTAAGAAGGGCACGCCCACCATGGGCGGCATCGCCTTCATCCTGGCGACCCTGATCGCCTACTTCGCGACCAAGGCGATAACGGGCGAGAGCCCGACCGCCTCGGGGCTGCTGGTGCTGTTCCTGACGACCGGTCTGGGCCTGGTCGGCTTCCTCGACGACTACATCAAGGTCGTCAAGCGCCGCTCGCTGGGCCTGCGGGCCAAGGCCAAGCTGGCCGGCCAGTCCATCGTCGGCCTGGCCTTCGCCGTGCTGGCCCTGCAGTTCCCGGACAGCGCGAACCGCCGCCCGGCCTCCGAGCACCTGTCCTTCGTCCGGGACTTCGAGTGGGCGATCGGCCCGGTGCTGTTCGTCATCTTCGCGTACTTCCTGATCGCCGCGACCTCGAACGGCGTGAACCTGACGGACGGTCTGGACGGCCTGGCCACCGGTGCCTCGGTGATGGCGTTCGGCGCCTACACCTTCATCGGCGTCTGGGAGTACGGCCAGAGCTGCGCCTACGTCGCCTCGGCGACCGCCAACTGCTACGACGTCCGCGACCCGCTGGACCTCGCGGTCGTCGCGGCCGCCCTGATGGGCTCCTGCTTCGGCTTCCTCTGGTGGAACACCTCGCCCGCCAAGATCTTCATGGGCGACACCGGCTCGCTGGCCCTCGGTGGCGCGCTGGCCGGTCTGGCGATCTGCTCGCGCACCGAGATCCTGCTGGTCCTGCTCGGCGGCCTGTTCGTGATCATCACCCTGTCGGTGATCATCCAGGTCGGCTCGTTCCGGATGACCGGCAAGCGCGTCTTCAAGATGGCACCGCTGCAGCACCACTTCGAACTCAAGGGCTGGAGCGAGGTCCTGGTCGTGGTCCGGTTCTGGATCATCCAGGGGCTCTGCGTGGCCGTCGGCCTCGGCCTCTTCTACGCGGGATGGGTGACCGGATGACCGGCTCCGAAGCGAACACCCCGGACTGGGCCGGGCTCCCGGTCACCGTCGCCGGGCTCGGCGTGTCCGGGATCAGCGCGGCCCGCGTGCTGCACGGCCTCGGCGCCCGGGTCACCGTCGTCGACGGCGGCTCCGGCGAGGGCCTCAAGGCCCGCGCCGCCGAGCTGGAGGCGCAGGGCGTCACCGTCCGCCTCGGCGACGGCGCGACCCTGCCCGAGGGCACCCGGCTGGTCGTCACCTCGCCCGGCTGGCCGCCGAGCAGCCCGCTGTTCGCCGCCGCCGACGCGGCCGGCGTCCCGGTCTGGGGCGACGTCGAACTGGCCTGGCACCTGCGCAAGCCGCTGCCGGCCACCGGCGAGCCCGCCCCCTGGCTGGCCGTCACCGGCACCAACGGCAAGACCACCACCGTGCAGATGCTCGCCTCGATCCTCACCGCCGCCGGCAAGCGCACCGCCGCCGTCGGCAACGTCGGCGTCTCGGTGCTGGACGCGGTGCTCGCCGAGGAGCCGTACGACGTGCTCGCCGTCGAGCTCTCCAGCTACCAGCTGCACTGGGCGCCCTCGCTGCGCCCGTACTCGGCGGCCGTCCTCAACCTGGCGCCCGACCACCTCGACTGGCACGGCTCGATGGAGGCGTACGCCGCCGACAAGGGCCGGATCTACGAGGGCAACGTCGTCGCCTGCGTGTACAACCTGGCCGACCCGGCCACCGAGGCGCTGGTCCGCGAGGCCGACGTCGAGGAGGGCTGCCGGGCGGTCGGCTTCGGCCTCGGCTCGCCCGGCCCGTCGAACTTCGGCGTGGTCGACGGCCTGCTGGTGGACCGCGCGTTCGTCGCCGACCGGGCGAAGAACGCCGCCGAGCTGGGCTCCGTCGAGGACGTCAACCCGCCGGCCCCGCACAACATCACCAACGCGCTGGCCGCCGCCGCGCTGGCCCGCGCGTACGGCGTGGAGCCGAAGGCCGTCCGGGAGGGCCTGCGCGCCTTCCGGCCGGACGCCCACCGGATCGCCGAGGTCGCGGTGGTCGACGGGGTCACCTACGTGGACGACTCCAAGGCCACCAACACGCACGCCGCGGCGGCCTCGCTGGCCGCGTTCCGGCCGATCGTCTGGATCGCCGGCGGCCTGGCCAAGGGCGCGACCTTCGACGACCTGGTCCAGGGCGCGGCCGAGCGGCTGCGCGGCGTCGTGCTGATCGGCGAGGACCGCGCGCTGGTCCGGGAGGCGCTGCTGCGACACGCGCCGGATGTCCCGGTGATCGAGGCGGCCGAGGGCCAGACTGGCGCGGTGGCGATGACCGAGGTGGTCCGCGCGGCCGCCTCCCTCGCCCGAACGGGTGACACGGTGCTGCTGGCCCCGGCCTGCGCCTCGATGGACATGTTCACCAACTACGGCGAGCGCGGCGACCTCTTCGCGGCCTCCGTCCGGGAGCTGGCGGACAAGTAGCAGGGCCCACGGGCCTGGGAGCAGGGAGAGCGGGACGGGTGGGCGGCGGTCAGGGCAGGGTGGGCGGTTCCAACGCGCCGGCGAAGGGGACGGCCGAACCCCTGCGGGTGATCTCGGCCACCACCACCGCCTACAAGTCGGCCGGTCCGGTGGCCCGGGTGCAGGCCTTCCGGGCCCGCGTCCGGTACGCCCTGGACCGGCCGCTCACGCCCTACCTGCTGGTCGCCGGGACGGCGCTGCTGCTGGTGGCGCTCGGACTGATGATGGTCTTCTCGGCCTCGCAGATCCTGGCGCTGGGGCAGCACCGCTCGACCCAGTTCTACTTCTACAAGCAGCTGCTCGCGGTGCTGCTCGGCGGCGCGCTGCTGATCGGCTTCGCGCTGGTCCCGGTGGCCGTGCTGCGGGTGATCGTCTACCCGGTGATGCTCGCGGTGATCGGCGCCCTGGTGCTGGTCGCCATCCCCGGCGTCGGCATGGAGGTCAACGGCAACCGGAACTGGCTGGATTTCGGCGTGTTCCAGTTCCAGCCGTCCGAGTTCGCCAAGCTCGCCCTGGTGCTCTGGGGCGCCGACCTGCTGGCCCGCAAGCAGAAGAACGGCACCCTGGACCAGTGGAAGCACCTGCTGGTCCCGCTGGTGCCGGGCGCGCTGCTGCTGCTCGCGCTGATCATGCTCGGCGGCGACATGGGCACCGCGATGATCCTGGTCGCGATGCTCTTCGGCCTGCTCTGGATGGTCGGCGCGCCGCTGCGGCTGTTCATCGCCACCCTCGGCGTGGCCGTGGTGGTCTGCACCGCCCTGGTGGTCACCGTCCCGCACCGGGCCGAGCGGCTCTCCTGCATCGGCGTCACCAAGCTCGACCCGGCGGGCGCCTGCTTCCAGGCGCTGCACGGGGTCTACTCGTTCGGCCTCGGCGGTCTGTTCGGCTCCGGGCTCGGCGCCGGCGTGGAGAAGTGGGGCCAGCTCCCGGAGGCGCACACCGACTTCATCTTCGCCACGACCGGTGAGGAACTCGGTCTGGTGGGGACGCTGTCGGTGATCGGTCTCTTCGCGGCACTAGGCTACGCGGGTATCCGTGTGGCCATCGGCACGAAGGATCCCTTCGTCAGGTACGCCGCGGGAGCCGCCACCACCTGGCTCATGGCGCAGGCCGTGATCAACCTGGGGTCGGCGCTGGGACTGCTGCCCATCGCGGGCGTCCCGCTCCCGCTGTTCTCCTACGGCGGTTCCGCCATGCTGTCGGCCATGTCCGCGATCGGGGTGCTGCTCTGCCTGGCACGCAGCAGCTCGGGCGCGAAGGCGGCCCTGGCCGCCCGGAGCAAGAACTCCCGGATCAGGAAGCAGCTGGCCCGGGTGCTGCCACGACGACGAACCACAGCGCGCCCGGCCCCCGTGCCGGCACGCAGGGAGCGGTGAATTTCGGTGCATGTCGTACTCGCCGGCGGGGGGACCGCCGGCCACATCGAGCCGGCCATGGCCCTCGCGGACGCCCTCCGCAGGCATGACCCGTCCATCGGGATCACCGCCCTCGGTACCGAGCGCGGCCTGGAGACCCGGCTGGTGCCCGAGCGCGGCTACCAGCTGGAGCTGATCCCGGCCGTCCCGCTGCCCCGCAAGCCCACCCCCGAGCTGATCACCGTCCCGGGCCGGCTGCGCGGCACGGTCCGGGCCGCCCAGGAGATCATCGAGCGGGTCAACGCGGACGCCGTGGTCGGCTTCGGCGGCTACGTCGCGATGCCCGCCTACCTGGCCGCCAAGCGCGCCGGGGTGCCGATCGTGGTGCACGAGGCCAACGCCCGGCCCGGCCTGGCCAACAAGATCGGCGCCCGGTACAGCGACTTCGTCGCCGTCTCCACGCCGGACAGCAAGCTGCGCGACTCCCGGTACATCGGCATCCCGCTGCGCCGGACCATCGCGACCCTGGACCGGAACGCGGCCCGCCCGGAGGCGCGGCACTACTTCGGCCTCGACCAGCGGCTGCCCACCCTGCTGGTGACCGGCGGCTCGCAGGGCGCCCGCCGGCTCAACGAGACGATCACCGCGATCGCCCCCCGGCTCCAGCAGTACGGGGTGCAGATCCTGCACGCGGTCGGCCCGAAGAACGAGCTGCCCCAGGTGGACGACATCCCCGGGATGCCGCCGTACCGCGCGGTGTCGTACCTGGACCGGATGGATCTCGCGTACGCGGCCGCCGACCTCATGCTCTGCCGGGCCGGTGCCATGACGGTGGCCGAGCTGGCCGCGGTCGGCCTGCCCGCCGCGTTCGTCCCGCTGCCGATCGGCAACGGCGAGCAGCGGCTGAACGCCCAGCCGATGGTCAAGGCCGGCGGCGGCCTGCTGGTCGACGACGCCGAGCTGACCCCGGACTGGGTGCTGCAGAACGTGCTGCCGGTGCTCACCGACCCGCAGAAGCTGTGGGACATGAGCCGGGCCGCCGCCGAGTTCGGCCGCCGGGACGCCGACGAGCTCCTGGTCGGCATGGTCTACGAGGCCATCGAGGCCGCTCGGGGCGGCCGCCGTCGTGGCTGACGCCCGGCTCGCCGATCCCCTCGACGAGGAGTTCGAAGCCGAGGAGCACGCTCCTCGGCTTCGGCTCTCCCGGCGCGGGGTGCTGGTGCTGGGCGTGTTGGTCACCGTGCTGCTCGGCGCGCTGTCCTGGCTGGTCTTCCTCTCCTCGGTGCTGGACGTGCGCAGCGTCGCGGTGCAGGGGGCGCAGGACGAGAAGCTGACGGCCGACGAGGTGCGGGCGGCGATCGGTACGGTCGGGTCGGGCCCGCTGGCCCGGGTGGACCTGGACGAGGCCCGGCAGCGGGTGGAGGCGATCCCCCGGGTGGCCGGGGCCGAGGTCTGGCGGGGGTGGCCGCACACCCTGCGGGTGAAGGTCACCCAGCGCACGGCGGTCGCCGCCGTCAAGGGCGAGGACGGCCGGTTCACCCAGGTCGACGCGGGCGGCGTGAGCTTCGCCACCGAGCCGGCCGCCCCGGCCGGGGTGCCGGTGGTGGAGCTGAGGCTCAGCCAGCAGGCCCGGGACGCCGAGTCGGTGATCGGCCGGGCGCAGCTGGTGCAGGGCGCGGTGGCGGTGGCCGCGGCGCTGCCGGCCGAGGTCCAGCAGCGGGCCGGGGCGGTGCTCGTGCATTCGTACGACGACATCCAGCTACAGCTCAGCGGGGGCGCCACGGTGCGTTGGGGGAGCCCGGAGCAGACGGACCGAAAGGCCCGGGTGCTGGTGGCGCTGCTGAATCAGAAGGGTACGAACTTCGATGTGAGTGCGCCGGAGGCGCCGGCGGTGTCCGGATGATCCGGTAGGTTCTGTACCCGAGGGCGGGCTTGACGCGGTTTCGCGTCGGGCCGACCCTTGGTGGTCACCCCGGTTTCATCAGCCGGACGATGATCACATAGGCTCAAAAGAAAAAGGGAAGCTCGGCGTGTTCGTTGAAACGCGTGGCCGGAGCCACCTAGTGTCCTGTGTCACCAGACTGTGTTCCCTGGTGATGTGACAGAGGCACAGCACTAACCCTAAAGGTCAAGTTTAGGGTTGGGGTCGGCGGTCGGCATTTCGGACATTGCGTCAGAAACCAGGCTCCCTACCCATCGACATCCGTCGGTCCGTCCCATGCCGGGCATCGGGCCGACCCGGAAATTCGAGGCGAGAGGCCTTCGACGTGGCAGCACCGCAGAACTACCTCGCAGTCATCAAGGTCGTCGGTATCGGCGGCGGTGGTGTCAACGCCATCAACCGGATGATCGAGGTCGGTCTCAAGGGCGTCGAGTTCATCGCGATCAACACCGATGCGCAGGCCCTCCTCATGAGCGACGCCGACGTCAAGCTCGATGTGGGCCGTGAACTCACCCGGGGCCTCGGCGCCGGCGCCAACCCCGAGGTCGGCCGCAAGGCCGCCGAGGACCACCGCGAGGAGATCGAGGAGGTCCTCAAGGGGGCCGACATGGTCTTCGTCACCGCCGGCGAGGGCGGCGGCACCGGCACGGGCGGCGCGCCGGTGGTCGCCAACATCGCCCGCTCGCTGGGCGCGCTCACCATCGGCGTGGTCACCCGCCCCTTCACCTTCGAGGGCCGGCGGCGCGCCAACCAGGCCGAGGACGGCATCGCGTCCCTGCGCGAAGAGGTCGACACCCTCATCGTCATCCCGAACGACCGGCTGCTGTCCATCTCGGACCGCCAGGTCAGCGTGCTGGACGCGTTCCGCTCCGCCGACCAGGTGCTGCTCTCCGGTGTCCAGGGCATCACCGATCTGATCACCACCCCGGGTCTGATCAACCTCGACTTCGCCGACGTCAAGTCCGTCATGTCGGACGCCGGCTCGGCGCTCATGGGCATCGGCTCGGCCCGCGGCGAGGACCGCGCCAAGGCCGCCGCGGTGATGGCGATCTCCTCGCCGCTGCTGGAGGCCTCGATCGACGGCGCCCGCGGCGTGCTGCTCTCCATCTCCGGCGGCTCCGACCTCGGCCTGTTCGAGATCAACGAGTCCGCCCAGCTGGTCAGCGAGGCGGCGCACCCCGAGGCCAACATCATCTTCGGTGCCGTCATCGACGACGCCCTCGGCGACGAGGTCCGGGTCACCGTCATCGCGGCCGGCTTCGACGGCGGTCAGCCGCCGGCGATCGTCCGCGACCCGGTGGTCAAGGCCAGCGCCTCCCCGGCCACCCCGCCGGCCTCCTCGGCGAGCACCCCGGAGCGTCCGTCCGGCCGGCCCGCGTACGGCGGCATCGGCTCGGTGACCTCCCGCCCGGACGCCGAGACCACCTCGCCGTCCCGCCCGGCCGAGGCCCCGGCCACCGCGACCGCGGCCCCGGTGCCGCCGCAGGTGCAGCCGGTCCGCCAGCCGTTCGTGGAGAGCCCGGCCGAGGAACTCGACGTCCCGGACTTCCTTAAGTGATCGATCGCTCGGTACGCGATGGTGCTCACTTCGCCTTCACCACCCGGTGGGGCGGGGTGAGCACTTCGCCGTACGGGGAGCTGAACCTCGGCGGCGCGGTCGGGGACGACCCGGCGGCGGTCCGGGAGAACCGGGCGATCGCCGCCCGCACGCTCGGCCTCGACCCGGCCGACGTGGTCTGGATGAACCAGGTGCACGGCGCCGACGTCGCCGTGGTGACCGAGCGCCAGCCCGCCGGGCAGGCCCCGACCGTGGACGCGGTGGTCACCGACCGCCCGCTCGCGCTCGCGGTGCTCACCGCCGACTGCACCCCGGTCCTGCTGGCCGACCCGGTGGCGGGGGTGGTCGGCGCCGCCCACGCGGGCCGGCCCGGCCTCGCGGCCGGGGTGGTCCCGGCGGTGGTCGAGGCGATGGTGCGACTGGGCGCCGAGCCCGGCCGGATCACCGCCGCCACCGGCCCCGCCGTCTGCGGCCGCTGCTACGAGGTGCCCGCGCCGCTGCGCGCCGAGGTCGCCGAGCGGGTGCCCGCCGCCTACGCGCAGACCTCCTGGGGGACCCCCGCCCTGGACGTACCGGAGGGAGTGGCGGCCCAGTTGGCCGCTGTCGGAGTCACCGAGTTGGTGCGATCATCTGTCTGCACCCTCGAATCCGCCGATCACTACTCCTACCGCCGCGAGCAGCGCACGGGCCGGCTCGCGAGCTACGTCTGGTTGGGCTCTGAACTGTGATGACGAACGACATCTACGGACCGTTCCCGGGGAGCGTCCGGTTCCTGGACGGACTGACCGAGGGGCAGCGGGCCCGGTACGAGGAACTGGGCACCAACCTGGAGGTCGTCGAGCGGCGCATCGCCGACGCGTGCGCCGCCGCCGGGCGGGCGCGCGCCGAGGTGAAGCTGGTCGTGGTCACCAAGACCTACCCCGCCGAGGACACCGCGCTGCTGGCCGCGCTGGGCGTGACCGACGTCGCGGAGAACCGCGACCAGGACGCCGCCCCCAAGGCGGAGCAGTGCAGAAACCTTCCGCTGGACTGGCACTTCGTCGGCCAGCTGCAGACCAACAAGGTCCGCTCGGTGGTCCGCTACGCCAACCACGTCCACTCGGTGGACCGGCCGCGGCTGGCCCAGTCGCTCGGCGCGGCGGTGCTCAAGGCCGAACGCCCCGAGCTGGGCTGTCTGGTGCAGGTCGCGCTGGACAAGGAGCACGGCGAGGGCGAGCACCGGGCCGGCGTCGCCCCGGCGGACGTCGCCGCGCTGGCCGACGCCATCGCCGACACGCCCGGGCTGCGCCTGGACGGTGTGATGACGGTCGCTCCGCTCGCCGGGCCGCTGGCCGGCGACCCGGTACGCGCCTTCGATCGGCTGGCGGAAATCGCAACCGCCGTACGGGCGGCCCATCCGGCTGCCACCATGGTCTCCGCAGGGATGAGTGGTGATCTGGAGCAGGCCGTTGCCGCCGGGGCGACACACGTGCGCGTCGGAACGGCGGTACTCGGAGTGCGGTCACCCCTCGGGTAACGTCACCAGGTAGTAGATCAGACTGCAGGACAAAATAGGACAGAAGCTAGCAGCTTATCTGAGCGCTAGCCAACCGTGGATCGCAGCTCCGCGGCCCTCATCCACGATTGCTGATCGGCCGTCGGCCTGACGGCTCGTCGTGGGCGGACCGCGGAAATCCGCAAGGCGGGGCCGTGCGGCCCGGCCGCCGGGACGGAGCGCCGGTCCACCACAAGCGGAGGAGACAGGAGCATGGCCGGCGCAATGCGCAAGATGGCGGTCTACCTCGGCCTCGTGGAGGACGAGACGTACGACGGCCAGGGGTACGACCCCGACGACGACTACGACGCGGACCCCGAGCCGATCCGCACCGGACGGACCGAGGACATCCCGCGCCCGGCCGCCCCGACGCCCGCGCCGGTCTCCTCGATCACGCCGCAGCCGGTGCCGGCCGCGGTCCCGATCCGCCAGGAGACCCCGAGGATGGCCCCAGTGTCGTCCATCACACCCGAACGCCGCCACAACCTGGAGAAGAGCGCCCCGGTGATCATGCCCAAGGTAGTGAACGAACGAGAGCCCTACCGCATCACCACGCTGCACCCGAGGACCTACAACGAGGCCCGTACCATCGGGGAACAGTTCCGTGGCGGGACTCCGGTGATCATGAATCTCACGGAGATGGACGACACCGATGCCAAGCGACTCGTAGACTTCGCCGCTGGACTCGTCTTCGGTCTGCACGGCAGTATCGAGCGCGTGACGCAGAAGGTGTTCCTCCTGTCTCCTGCTAACGTCGATGTCACGGCGGAGGACAAGGCTCGGATCGCCGAGGGTGGGTTCTTCAACCAGAGCTGACCCGGCCACGACTTTACGTGTGGATCTGATCGACAGTGAGTTAGTGACAGGCGAGCGGCCCCAGGGTCGAGAGCAGGGGAGAGGGAAGCGCGATGGAGATCGTGTGGGCAGTGCTCTATTACGCACTGACCGTCTTCCTGGTGTTCCTGCTCGTGCGGTTGGTGATGGACTGGGTGCTCCAGTTCGCGCGTTCGTGGCGGCCCGGCAAGGCCATGGTCCTGGTCCTGGAGGCCACGTACACTGTCACGGATCCGCCGCTCAAGCTTCTGCGGCGGTTCATTCCGCCGTTGCGTCTCGGGGGCGTGGCGCTCGACCTGTCCTTCTTCGTACTGATGATCATTGTGTATGTCCTGATCTCGCTTGTGCGGCCCTAGTCGTAGGTGAGCGATGCGACAGGATGCCGGTGTGCCGACGATCACGTTGAGGTGAAGAGATGCCATTGACCCCCGAGGACGTTCGGAACAAGCAGTTCACGACCGTCCGCCTGCGCGAAGGCTATGACGAGGACGAGGTCGATGCCTTCCTCGACGAGGTCGAGGCGGAGCTGACCCGTCTCCTCCGCGAGAACGAGGACCTGCGCGCCAAGCTGGCCGCCGCGACCCGGGCCGCCGCGCAGAACCAGGCCAACATGCGCAAGGAGCCGCCGCAGGACGCCCGCCCCGGCGCCCCGGTGCCGGCGGCCATATCCGGCCCGCCGGTCCCCGGCCAGCAGGGCGGCCCCGGTGGCCCGCAGCAGCAGATGGGCCCGGGCGGTCCGCAGCAGCTGGGCGGCCCGCAGCAGCAGATGGGCCCCGGTGGTCCGCAGCAGCTCGGTGGCCCGCAGCAGCAGATGGGCAACCAGCCGCTCGGCCTGCCGTCCGGCGCCCCGCAGCTCCCCGCCGTCCAGGGCGGCCCGATGGGCGGCCCCGGCCAGCAGCAGCAGATGGGCCAGACCATGGGCGGCCAGCAGCAGCTGGTCCAGCCGATGGGCGGTCAGATGCTCCAGCCGATGGGCGGCCCCGGCGGCCCGCAGGGCATGGGCAACCCCATGGGCCAGGGCATGGGCCAGCAGCAGATGCAGCAGATGGGCGGCCCCATGGGCGGCCCGCAGCAGCAGATGGGCGGCCCGCTCGGCGCCCCGATGCAGCAGCAGGGTCCCGGTGGCGACAGCGCCGCCCGCGTTCTCGCGCTCGCCCAGCAGACCGCCGACCAGGCGATCTCCGAGGCGCGCTCCGAGGCCAACAAGATCGTCGGCGAGGCGCGCAGCCGGGCCGAGGGTCTGGAGCGGGACGCCCGCGCCAAGGCCGACGCGCTGGAGCGGGACGCCCAGGAGAAGCACCGCGTCGCGATGGGCTCGCTGGAGTCCGCCCGCGCCACGCTGGAGCGCAAGGTCGAGGACCTGCGGGCGTTCGAGCGTGAGTACCGGACGCGCCTGAAGTCCTACCTGGAGACCCAGCTGCGCCAGCTGGAGTCGCAGGCGGACGACTCGCTCGCCCCGCCGCGGATCCCGGCTACCGCGTCGCTGCCGCCGGCCACGTCGTCGATGGCGCCGGCCGGTGCCAGCGCGATGAGCAGCCCGGCGCCGAGCTTCGGCGGCAGCCAGCCGTCGTTCGGCGGGAACCAGCCGGCCTTCGGCGGGCAGAGCTCCTTCGGCGGGAACTCGGGTGCGCCGAGCTTTGGCGGGCCGGCCTCGGGTGGCTCGGGTGCGCCGCAGATGCAGCCGGCCGGGATGACCCAGCCGATGGCGGCGGTCCGTCCGCAGCCGCCGCAGCCGATGCAGCAGGCGCCGGCGCCGATGCGGGGCTTCCTGATCGACGAGGACGGCGACAACTAGCCGTTCGCTGGAAGCGCCCCTGCTTCGACCTTCGGGTCGGGGTGGGGGCGCTTTTTGTTGTGCGGGTGCGGGAGGGGGCCTTCCGCTGCGCGCAGTTCCCCGCGCCCCTGGCGGGGCGCGGGGGTGAGGGAGGGGCAGAGGAAGGGGAAGGGGCGCGCGGGGGTGAGGGAGGGTGAGGGGGAAGGGGAGGCGCGGGGGCGGGGTATGGCGAAGCCGCCGCTACCGGGTGGGTAGCGGCGGCTTCGGGGGTGGTCAGGCCTTGCGGAGCTGGAAGGCGAGGCCGAGGGAGTCGTCGGAGAAGGTGTCGGACTGCCAGTCGGCGGCGCCGGCGGCGAAGTCGGTGGCGAGGACCTCCTCGGCGACCAGGGCACCGTGCTCGGCGATGGCCTCGGCGGTCTCGTCGTTGCTGGCGCGCCAGCGCAGGACGATGCGGTCGGCGACGTCCAGGCCGGAGTTCTTGCGGGCCTCCTGGATCTGGCGGATCGCGTCCCGGGCGACGCCGAGGCGCTTCAGCTCGGGGGTGATCGCCAGGTCGAGGGCGACGGTGGCGCCGGACTCGTTGGCGACGGCCCAGCCCTCGCGCGGGGTCTCGGTGATGATCACCTCGTCGGCGGAGAGCGCGACCGGCTCGCCGTCCAGCTCGACGGAGGTGGTGCCCCCGGCGCGCAGTTCGGCGGCCAGCTTGGCGGCGTCCGCGGCGGCGACCGCCTTGGCGACGTCCTGCACGCCCTTGCCGAAGCGCTTGCCCAGCGCGCGGAAGTTGGCCTTCGCCGTGGTGTCGACCAGCGAGCCGCCGACCTCCGCCAGCGACTCCAGGGTGGAGACGTTGAGCTCCTCGGCGATCTGCGCGCGCAGGTCGGCGGGAAGCTCCTCCCAGCCCTGGGCGGCGACCAGCGCGCGGGACAGCGGCTGGCGGGTCTTCACGCCGGACTCGGCGCGGGTGGCCCGGCCCAGCTCCACCAGGCGGCGGACCAGCGCCATGTGCCGGGAGAGGTCGGCGTCGATCAGCGTCTCGTCCGCCTCCGGCCAGGTGGCCAGGTGGACCGAGGCCGGCGCGTCCGGGACGACCGGGACGACCAGGTCCTGCCAGACCCGCTCGGTGATGAACGGGGTCAGCGGGGCCATCAGCCGGGTGACCGTCTCCAGCGCCTCGTGCAGGGTGGCGAGCGCGGCGGCGTCGCCCTGCCAGAAGCGGCGGCGGCCGCGGCGGACGTACCAGTTGGAGAGGTCGTCGACGAAGCCGGAGAGCAGCTTGCCGGCGCGCTGGGTGTCGTACGCCTCCAGGGCCGCGTCGACCTCGCGGACCAGGGTGTTCAGCTCGGAGAGCACCCAGCGGTCCAGCTGCGGGCGGTCGGCCGGGGCCGGGTCGCTCGCGGACGGGGCCCAGCCGGAGGTGCGGGCGTACAGGGCCTGGAAGGCGACGGTGTTCCAGTAGGTGAGGAGGGTCTTGCGGACCACCTCCTGGATCGTGCCGTGGCCGACCCGGCGGGCCGACCAGGGCGAGCCGCCGGCGGCCATGAACCAGCGGACCGCGTCGGCGCCGTGCTGGTCCATCAGCGGGATCGGCTGCAGGATGTTGCCCAGGTGCTTGGACATCTTGCGGCCGTCCTCGGCCAGGATGTGGCCCAGGCAGACGACGTTCTCGTACGAGCTCTTGTCGAACACCAGGGTGCCGACGGCCATCAGCGTGTAGAACCAGCCGCGGGTCTGGTCGATCGCCTCGGAGATGAACTGCGCCGGGTAGCGCTTCTCGAACAGCTCCTTGTTCTGGTACGGGTAGCCGTACTGGGCGAACGGCATCGAGCCCGAGTCGTACCAGGCGTCGATCACCTCGGGCACCCGGGTCGCGGTGCCGGAGCACTCGCGGCAGGCGAAGGTGACGTCGTCGATGTACGGGCGGTGCGGGTCGAGCCCGCTCTGGTCGGTGCCGGTCAGCTCGGAGAGCTCGGCCAGCGAGCCGACGCAGGTGAGGTGGTTCTCCTCGCAGCGCCAGATCGGCAGCGGGGTGCCCCAGTAGCGGTTGCGGCTGAGCGCCCAGTCGATGTTGTTGCTCAGCCAGTCACCGAAGCGGCCGTGCTTGACGTTCTCCGGGTACCAGTTGGTGGCCTCGTTCTCCCGGACCATGGCGTCCTTGACCGCCGTGGTGCGGATGTACCAGGACGGCTGCGCGTAGTAGAGCAGCGCGGTGTGGCAGCGCCAGCAGTGCGGGTAGCTGTGCTCGTACGGCAGGTGGCGGAAGAGCAGGTCGCGGGCCTGGAGGTCCTTGACCAGGGCCTCGTCGGCCTTCTTGAAGAACTGGCCGCCGACCAGCGGGACCTCGGGGGCGAAGGTGCCGTCGGCGAGCACCGGGTTGACCACCGGCAGGCCGTACTTGCGGCAGGTCGCGAGGTCGTCCGCGCCGAAGGCGGGCGACTGGTGGACGATGCCGGTGCCGTCCTCGGTGGTGACGTACTCGGCGTTCAGGACGTAGTGCGCGTCCTCGATCTCGACCAGGTCGAACGGGCGGCGGTAGGCCCAGCGCTCCATCTCGGCGCCGGTGAAGGACTGCCCGGTGGCCTCCCAGCCCTCGCCGAGCGCCTTGGCGAGCAGCGGCTCGGCGACGACCAGCTGCTCGGTGCCGTCGGTGGCCACCACGTAGGTGACGTCCGGGTGGACGGCGGCGGCGGTGTTGGAGACCAGGGTCCACGGGGTGGTGGTCCAGACCAGCAGGGCGGCCTGGCCGGCCAGCGGGCCGCTGGTCAGCGGGAAGCGGACGAAGACCGAGGGGTCCACGACCGTCTCGTAGCCCTGGGCCAGCTCGTGGTCGGAGAGGCCGGTGCCGCAGCGCGGGCACCAGGGGGCGACCCGGTGGTCCTCGACCAGCAGGCCCTTGTCGAAGATCTGCTTGAGCGACCACCAGACCGACTGCACGTAGGACGGGTCCATGGTGCGGTAGGCCTCGTCGAGGTCGACCCAGTAGCCCATCCGGGTGGTGAGCTCGGTGAACGCGTCGGTGTGGCGGGTCACCGACTCGCGGCACTTGGCGTTGAACTCGGCGATGCCGTACGCCTCGATGTCCTGCTTGCCGGAGAAGCCCAGCTCCTTCTCGACGGCGAGCTCGACCGGGAGGCCGTGACAGTCCCAGCCGGCCTTGCGGGCGACGTGGTAGCCCTTCATCGTCCGGTAGCGGGGGAAGACGTCCTTGAAGACGCGGGCCTCGATGTGGTGGGCCCCGGGCATGCCGTTGGCGGTCGGCGGGCCCTCGTAGAAGACCCACTCGGGGCGGCCCTCGGACTGCTCCAGGCTGCGCCGGAACACCTTGTTGTCCTGCCAGAAGGAGAGGATCTGGTGTTCCAGGGCGGGCAGGTCGACCTGCGCGGGGACGGGGTTGTAGGTACTCATCGCGGGCGTTTACCTCCGACGGATGCGTGGGCTGGATCCGACGGAGGGACGAGACGGCAAGCCGCCCCGCGGTACCACCCTCCTTGGCCGCGGTGCTGCGTGCGGCCCTCTTGTTTGGGCTTGCTGCCGGGTCTACTGGGCGGCGAGGTGTCTCGCGGACCGTTCTTCCGGCGGCTCCGGGGTGATCTTCGCGCCGTGCACACCCCCGGGCTCGCACCGTCCCCGGGTCGCTGGTGGCTGCGTACTGCGGTACTCGTCCCCATCTGCGCCTTGCAGGCCCAGTGTATCGGCCGTCGCAAGTCGGTTTCGGCCGCGTGTGGCGGGGTCGCGCCGGTATGGGGGTTCGGGGCGGTTAGGAGGGGGTTCACGGGGCACAACTCTGGTCGGCGCGTTGGGCGTGGCGCCTGTGACGGCTGCCTGGGTGGGATCATTGTGAGGCGTCGGTATGTCATGTTGTGACCGTTTTTGATCGGGATTATCGTTCCGGCACTGGAGGCCGCCGGGAACCGGCGGCTCGATTCGTTCGTAGATGGGGTCGAAGCCATGGCTGAGAAGGCAACCGGCGCGGGTACCGCCACCAAGCGGACCCGCAAGGCCGTGGCAGGCGATCCAGGGGAGGGGACCGTGACCACTACCGCACGGCGCAAGAACACCACCGACACCGCCCTCGTGGCCCCCGGCCGCACCCGCACTCCGGCCCAGTCCGGGGCCGTCGCGCGCAGCGGCGGCGCCGAGTCGGTCGACCCGGCCACGCTGCCGGTCCGGACCGGCGAGGACCCGTGGACCTCGGAGGAGGTGCACGAGCTGCACGCCGAGCTGATCAGCGACATGGAGCGGCTGCAGAACGAGATCGACGCCGCCGAGGCCGCCATCACCGGTCTGATGCGTGACTCCAACGACGGAGCCGGCGACGACCAGGTGGACGCCGGTACGAAGAACATCTCGCGGGAGAGCGAGCTGGCCCTCGCCAACAACGCCCGCGACAGCCTCGCCCAGGCCGAGCGCGCGCTGGCCCGGCTGGAGGGCGTCGGCTTCGGCGTCTGCGAGTCCTGCGGCCAGGCCATCGGCAAGGCGCGGATGCAGGCCTTCCCGCGGGCGACGCTCTGCGTCCAGTGCAAGGCCAAGCAGGAACGCCGCTGACCGACCGGTCGGGGCGGTCCACCGGGGCGACGCGGGGGGTCGGGCTTGCCGTAGGCTCGACCCCGTAACGTCGCCCGATCTGTCGGAGATCGGGCGTTCCCATCGGCCCATCGGCCCATCGGCCGACCACGTCACGGCAGCGGAGCGGATCATCAGTACGCAAGGTTCCCCCCAGACGCGGGACGAGTCCGTCCCGACGCCCGCCGGCGACGTGGCGCAGCCCGCGCCGGAGACCGTGGCCGAGCCCGCTGCCGTGGCCGAGTCCGCCGCCGTGACCGGTGGGAGTGCCCAGGCGGCCGGGGAGCCGGAGGCGCCGAAGGGGCGCCGCCGGATCGGCGTGCTGCTGGTGGTCGCCCTGCTCGCCTTCCTCGTCGACTTCGGCAGCAAGCTGCTGGTCGTCGCCCGGCTGGAGAACCACGCGGCGATCAAGGTGATCGGCGACGTGGTCACCTTCCAGGTGATCCGCAACTCCGGTGCCGCCTTCGGCATGGGGCAGGCGCTGACCGTCGTCTTCACCATGATCGCCTCGGCCGTCATCGTGGTGATCTGGCGGATCGCCCGCCGGCTGTACAGCCTGCCCTGGGCGATCGCGCTGGGCCTGCTGCTCGGCGGGGCGCTCGGCAACCTCACCGACCGCCTGTTCCGCTCGCCCGGCGTCTTCCGCGGGCACGTGGTGGACTTCATCTCCGTCCAGCACTTCGCGGTCTTCAACCTGGCCGACTCGGCCATCGTCTGCGGCGGCATCCTGGTCGTCCTGCTCTCCTTCCGGGGCAGCAACCCGGACGGCACCGTGCACCAGCAGGTCGAGAAGGGCGCCAAGGGGGAGAAGGCGGAGTAGCGCCCCCGGGGGCTCGCTCCGCGGAGTGCGCGCCGGGCCGGTAGGAGTCGGGCGGGTCGCGCGTCCGGCATACTCGTACGGGTGAGTACCGCAGCGCAGATCCGCAGCCTCCCCGTTCCCGACGGCCTGGAGGGCGAGCGCCTCGACGCCGCCCTCGCCCGGATGTTCGGCTTCAGCCGGACCAAGGCCGCCGAACTGGCCGCCGACGGCAAGGTGACGCTCGACGGCGCCGTGGCCGGCAAGTCGGACCGGGTGACCGCAGGTTCCTGGCTGGAGGTCGAGATCCCCGCCCCCGCCGCACCGGTGCAGATCATCGCCGAGCCGGTCGACGGCATGCGCATCGTCCACGACGACGAGGACATCGTGCTCGTCGACAAGCCGGTCGGCGTCGCCGCCCACCCCAGCCCCGGCTGGACCGGTCCCACCGTGATCGGCGGCCTCGCCGCCGCCGGCTACCGGATCTCCACCTCTGGGGCCGCCGAGCGCCAGGGCATCGTGCACCGGCTTGACGTCGGCACCTCCGGGCTGATGGTGGTGGCCAAGTCGGAGCGCGCCTACACCGACCTCAAGCGGCAGTTCCACGACCGGATCACCGAGAAGAAGTACCACACGCTGGTCCAGGGCCACCCGGACCCGATGAGCGGCACCGTCGACGCGCCGATCGGGCGGCACCCGAGCTCCGACTGGAAGTGGGCGGTCACCCGCGAGGGCAAGCCGTCGGTCACGCACTACGACCTCATCGAGGCGTACCGGGCCGCGTCGCTGCTGGACATCAAGCTGGAGACCGGCCGCACCCACCAGATCCGCGTCCACATGTCCGCGCTGCGGCACCCGTGCGTCGGCGACCTCACCTACGGCGCCGACCCGACGCTGGCCAAGCGGCTCGGGCTGACCCGGCAGTGGCTGCACGCCGTCTCGCTCGGCTTCGAGCACCCGGCGGACGGCGAGTGGGTGCAGTTCTCCAGCGAGTACCCCGCGGACCTGCGGAAGGCGCTGGACATCATCGCCTCGGAGAGCTGAGAGCGGTAGTCGAGGGCCGAGCGGGGCGGGCGGGCGCTTGTAGCCCCCGCCCCGGCGGGTGGGTTCTTATCGGACGCCTACCCGAGGGGCGGATACGATCACGCCCATGGAGCTCGGTGGGGCGTGGCGCCGGTGGCGCGGCCGTGGCACGACGGCCGGACGGAGACTGGTGGCCGGCGCGGTCGCCCTGGTGGCGGTGGTCGGCGTCGGGACGGCGGTGGCCGTCGCGGCGGGCGGGGAGCAGGCGGTCCGGCAGGAGGATCGTTTCCTCGCGATGCCCGAGACGCCCGGCAGCGCGCAGGTCGTCCAGCTCGACACCTCCTTCTTCAGCACCGGCGACGGCCCGCGCCCGGCCGTCCTGCTCGGCCACGGCTTCGGCGGCTCCAAGGAGGGCGAGCGCGAGCGCGCCCGGCAGCTCGCTCGGCAGGGGTACGCGGTGCTCACCTGGTCGGCGCGCGGCTTCGGGCGCTCCGGCGGGAAGATCGGGCTCAACGCGCCGGACCGCGAGGTCGAGGACGTCAAGCACCTGGTGGACTGGCTGGCCCAGCGCCCGGAGGTCCGGCTGGACGGGCCCGGCGACCCCCGGGTGGGCATCACCGGCGCCTCGTACGGCGGGGCGGTCGCCCTGCTCGGCTCCGCGTACGACCCCCGGATCGACGCCGTGGCCAGCCAGATCACCTGGTGGAACCTGGCCGACGCGCTGTTCCCGCAGGGGGTGCGCGGCTCGGGCGCGGTCGACGGGGTGTTCAAGAAGCTGTGGGCCGGGATCTTCTTCACCACCGGCTCGGCCGGCGAGCTCGGCCCGTCCGGCGGCGCGGCGCGTCCGGCGGTGGCGCCCGAGCAGGCGGCCGGGCAGGTCGGCTGCGGGCGGTTCCTGGAGGAGCTGTGCCGGATGTACGACCGGGTGGCGACCGCCGGGCACGCCGACCCGGAGGCCGTCGCCCTGCTCGACCGGTCCA
The DNA here is from genome assembly GCF_040683335.1 of Kitasatospora sp. NPDC093806. Taxonomy (NCBI): domain Bacteria; kingdom Bacillati; phylum Actinomycetota; class Actinomycetes; order Kitasatosporales; family Streptomycetaceae; genus Kitasatospora; species Kitasatospora sp. NPDC093806. The sequence goes on along the minus strand of NZ_JBFBDO010000069.1, from coordinate 22,524 downwards.
GCCCCTCCTCGGTGGCGGCGCGGCTGAAGGCGCCCACCCTGGTCGTCCAGGGACAGCAGGACTCGCTGTTCCCGCTCGACCAGGGCGACGCGATCGCCCGCGCGGTGGCCGCCAACGGCGCCCCGGTGGCGGTGGACTGGTTCGCGGGCGGGCACGACGGCGCCACCGACACCAGCGCGCGGGTGGACGACCGGGTGACCGCCTGGTTCGACCGCTACTTGAAGGGGAGCGGCGGTGACACCGGCGCGGCGTTCCGGGTGACCCGGACCGGCGGGGTCGACTCCACCGGCTTCCAGGCCGTCCTGCGCGGAGCGAGCGCCGAGACCTACCCCGGACTGGGCGGCACCGGCACCCGGCAGGTCGAGCTGAAGGGCCTGACCGGCGAGCCCGAGCAGGCCTTCGCCAACCCGCCCGGCGGTGCGCCGCCCAACATCTCCGCGCTGCCGGGCATCGGCGCGCTCAGCCAGGCGGCCTCGCTCGGCGCCTCGGTCTCGCTGGACTTCCCCGGGCAGTTCGCCGCCTTCGAATCGGCGCCGCTGGACTCCTCGGTGCACCTGACCGGGCAGCCGACCGTGCCGGTCCGGGTCCGCGCGGACAAGCCGGAGGCGGTGCTCTTCGCCAAGCTGTACGACGTCGCGCCGGACGGCAAGCAGAGCCTGCCGCAGCAGCTGTCCGCCCCGCTGCGGGTGACCGGCGCGGACGCCTCCGAGGGCCGGTCCGTCACGGTGGCGCTGCCGACCGTCGACCACACCTTCGACACCGGGCACCGGCTGCGGCTGGTGCTCGCCTCGACCGACCTGGCGTACGCCTCGCCCGCCGCGCCGGCCACCTACCGGGCGGCCGTCACCGGACCGGTGACCCTGCCGACGGTGGACGGGCTGGTCACCGAGGCCGCGCCGCTGCCGGCCCGGACCTGGGTGCTGCCGCTGGTCGCCGTCGCGGTGGCCGCCGCGCTGCTCCTGCTGCCCCGGTTGCGCAGGCGGCGGTCGCACGCCCCCGCGTACGATCCGGAGCTCGCCGACGTGCCGCTGCGGATCAGCGGCCTGAGCAAGCGCTACAAGGGCGCCGCCGACCGGTACGCGGTGCGGGAGCTGGGCTTCCGGGTCGAACAGGGCCAGGTGCTCGGTCTGCTCGGCCCCAACGGCGCCGGCAAGACCACCACGCTGCGGATGCTGATGGGCCTGATCCGGCCCGACGCCGGCGAGATCAGGATCTTCGGCCACCTGGTGCGGCCCGGCGCGCCGGTGCTCTCCCGGGTCGGCGCGTTCGTCGAGGGCGCGGGCTTCCTGCCGCACCTCACCGGGCGGGCCAACCTGCGGCTGTACTGGCAGGCCACCGGCCGCCCGGAGGCGGACGCCCACCTGGAGGAGGCGCTGGCCATCGCCGGGCTCGGCGAGGCGCTCGACCGGGCGGTGCGCACCTACTCGCAGGGCATGCGGCAGCGGCTCGCCATCGCCCAGGCCATGCTCGGCCTGCCGGACCTGCTGATCCTCGACGAGCCGACCAACGGGCTGGACCCGCCGCAGATCCGCGAGATGCGCGAGGTGATGATCCGGTACGCGGCCGCCGGGCGGAGCGTCATCGTCTCCAGCCACCTGCTGGCCGAGGTCGAGCAGAGCTGCACCGACCTGGTGGTGATGGACCGGGGACGGCTGGTCACCACCGGCGCGGTCGCGGAGATCGTCGGCGCGGGCGAGCAGCTGCTGATCGGCGTCGACGCCTCCTGTGGAGCGGCGGAGCTGGCGGTGGCGGCCGAGAAGGTCGCCGCGCTGGCCGGGATCGGCTCGGTGGAGGCGGTCGAGGGCGGGCTGCTGGTCCGGCTGGACGGCATGACGGCCGGGCGGCTGCTGGCCGAGCTGGTGCGGCTGGGTGTGCCGGTGGAGTCGGCCGGTCCGCAGCGCCGGCTGGAGGACGCGTTCCTGTCGTTGATCGGAGGTGCGGCGTGAGCGCCGTCGGTGTTTCCCCCGGTGTTTCGCCCGACCACGCCGCCGGGTACCGGGCCGGGCGGACGCTGCCGTTCCGGGTGGAGATCGTCCGCCAGCTGCGGCGTCGGCGGACGATGGTGATCGGCGGGGTGCTCGCCGCGATGCCGCTGATCGTGCTGGCGGCGTTCGCGGTGGCCGGCACGCCCGGCCGGACCGACCGGACCACGTTCATCGAGCTCGCCACCTCGTCCGGCCCGAACTTCGCGGCCACCATGCTCTTCATGGGCACCGGCTTCATGCTGGTGATCCCGGTCGCGCTGTTCTGCGGGGACACGGTGGCCTCGGAGGCCAGCTGGTCCTCGCTGCGGTACCTGCTGGCCGCGCCGGTGCCGCGGGCCCGGCTGCTGGCGCGCAAGTTCCTGGTCGGGCTGCTGTTCTCGGCGGCCGCGGTGACGCTGCTGCCGCTGGTCGGCCTGGCGGTCGGCACCGCCGCGTACGGCTGGGGGGACCTCAAGCTGCCCGCCGGGGCGAGCCTGACCGCCGGGGAGGCGCTGCCCCGGCTGGCGGTCGCGGTGGCGTTCGTCCTCCTGAGCGAAGTGGTGATCGCGGCGCTGGCGTTCTGGCTCTCCACCGCCACCGACGCGCCGCTGGGCGCGGTGGGCGGGGCGGTGTTCGCCTCGATCATCACCGGCGTGCTGGACGCCATCACCGCGCTCGGCGACCTCCGCGGCTGGCTGCCCGCCCACTGGCAGTACGCCTGGGCGGACGCCCTGCAGCCGCACCTGGAGTGGGGCGGCATGCTGCAGGGCGTCTCGCTCTCGCTGTCCTACGCGGTGGTCCTGCTGGCCCTCGCGTTCCGCGGCTTCGCCCGCAAGGACGTGGTGTCGTAGCCCGTCGCCTGCCCGGAGGAAGCGCGAACCCGCCCGCCGTTGACCGGCGGGCGGGTTCCTTCGTGCTCGGGGGGTTACTTGATCGGGGAGTAGACCCGCTCGATCTGCTGGCTGCCGGACTTGGTGCGGTAGGAGCGCGTCCACTTGCTGGTCGCGTCCTTGCGGGTCCGGTCCGAGAGGACGAAGTAGTCCATCTGCGTCTGGCCCGGCGTGACCTCCAGGACGCCGTAGCCGTGCGAGTCGAGGTCGACCCACTTGATGTGCCGGTTCGAGGCCTTGAGCGCGGCGGCCGCGGCCAGCGAGACGGTCTGCGGGGCGACCTTGAGGATGTCGTCGATGTTGTCCGAGGTGACCGAGGTGACCACGAACTCGGTGGCGACGCTGCCCGACAGCGGGTAGGTGGCGGCCTCCTCCGGGACGTCCGCGGCCCAGGCCGAGTGGATGTCGCCGGTCAGGAAGACGGTGTTGGTGATGCCGTTCGACTGGAGGTGGCCGAGCAGCTCGCGGCGGTCGTGGGTGTAGCCGTCCCACTGGTCGGTGTTGAGCGCCAGGCCCTCGCCGGGCAGGCCGAGCAGCTTGGCCAGCGGGCGCAGGATGTAGTCCGGCAGCGCGAACAGGGCGACCGGGGAGATCATCACCTCGTTGCCGATCAGGCGCCAGGCGGTGTCCGAGGCGGACAGGCCGGCCTTCAGCCAGTCCATCTGCGCGCGGCCGGTGATCGTGCGGTCGGGCGAGTCGACGTCGCCGTTGCCGATCTTGACCTGCTGGGAGCGGAACGAGCGCTGGTCCATCAGGTGCAGGTCGGCGAGCTTGCCGTAGCGCAGCCGGCGGTAGGTGGTGCCGGCTATCGACGGGCGGACCGGCATCCACTCGAAGTACGCCTGCTTGGCGGCGGCGACCCGGACCGCCCAGTCGCCCTCGGTGCCCGGGGTGTGGTTCTCGGCGCCGCCGGACCAGGCGTCGTTGGCGAACTCGTGGTCGTCCCAGATCGCGATGGTCGGGACCTGGGCGTGCAGCGCCTGGAGGTCCTCGTCCGTCTTGTAGCGGCCGTGCCGGGTCCGGTAGTCGGCGAGGGTGAGGATCTCGTGCGCCGGGGCGTGCGGGCGGACCACCGAGCCGCGGGCGCAGAACTCGCCGCTCTTGTACTCGTAGATGTAGTCGCCGAGGAAGAGGAAGGCGTCCAGGTCGCCGCGGGCCGCCAGGTGGCGGTAGGCGGAGAAGTAGCCGGCCTCCCAGTTGGCGCAGGACGCCACGCCGAAGCGGAGTCTGTCGAGCGCGGCGTCGGCGGCCGGGGTGGTGCGGGTGCGGGCGACCGGGGACAGCACGGTGCCGGCGGTGAAGCGGTACCAGTACGGGGTGTCGGGCGTCAGGCTGCGGACGTCCACCTTGACGGTGTGGTCGGTGGCGGCGGAGGTGGTCACCGTGCCGCTCGCCGCGATCCGGGTGAAGCCCTTGTCGGTGGCGAGCTCCCAACGGACCTCGGTGTCGGCGCCCAGACCGGAACCGGGGACGGCCTCGGGCGCCGGGGTCACCCGGGTCCAGAGCAGGATGCCGTCGGGCAGCGGGTCGCCGGAGGCGACGCCGTGCAGGAACTGCGGCGCGGTGGCGGCCTGGGCCGCGGTGCCGAGGGTGAGCGGCAGGGTGGCGGCGCCCGCCACGATGGCGGTGGCCTTGAGCACCTGGCGGCGGTGCGGGCGGGCGGAGGTCATGTCATCGACAAGGTCAGTCACGGTCGGAAAGGCTACCGGGCGGTAATGATGTGTTCCATACGCCGAACTGACTGTTCGTTGCCGATTCACCGCGGCGTGACGTCCCGCCACCGCGGCGGGCGTGCGCCGTCACCTGGCGGACATGCGCGATGATGGGGACTGTTCCCCTCCGCTGCAAGGAAGTTCTTTCGTGGCCCAGATCCTGCTCCTGCACTCTGTGTACGGCCTGCGCCCCGCCGTCCACGCCGCCGCCGACCGGCTGCGCGCCGCCGGGCACACCGTGCACACCCCCGACCTCTTCGAAGGGCGCACCTTCGAGGACATCGAGGCGGCCATGGCGTACAAGGAGGAGGTCGGCAGCGACGAACTGCTCCGGCGCGCCGTCGGTGTCGCCGCCCCGCTGCTGGGGTCGGGCACCGCCCTCGTCTACGCCGGCCTCTCGCTCGGCGGCTCGCTGGCCCAGAACCTCGCCCTCGCGGACGAGAAGGCCCTCGGCCTGCTGCTCCTGCACGGGACGTCGGACATCCGCGAGGACGCGGCCACGTCCATCCCGGTCCAGCTGCACGTCGCCGATCCGGACCCGTTCGAGTCGGAGGACTGGCTGAACGCCTGGTACCTGAACATGCGCAGGATCGGCGCCGACGTCGAGGTCCACCGCTACCGGGGCGCCGGCCACGTCTTCACCGACCCGGACCTGCCCGACTACGACGCCGAGGCCGCCGAGCGCGCCTGGGCGGTGGCCCTGGAGTTCCTGGCGGAGCTGGACGACTGATCCTGCCTTTGATCCCGCCTCGCGCAGGAAGTCGGCCGGTCCGACTTCCTGCGCGAGGCGGTGCCGCCTCAGTGGGCGTGCGTCCCGTTCTCCTGCCTTTCCGCGGCGGCCGGGAGACGTCCGAGCCGGACGAAGGTGACGAACGCCTGGACGGCCAGGGCGAGCAGGACGGAGGGGAGCACGGTCCACGACACCACCCCGCCGATCGTCAGGGCCGTGAGGACGACCAGGGCGGCGAGCAGGGTCGGCAGGGCGGCGGACACCGAGATGCCGATGCGCAGGTGGCGGGTCATGAGCGCTCCTCGGAGGGCGACTGGCGGCGGGCGTGGTCGAGGTAGGTGGTCAGGTCGTGCCAGGCGTCGGCCGGGGCCGTCGGGTCGCCGGACAGCGCGGCCGGCTCGTGCCGCCAGGCCGACCGCACCGCGGTCGAGAGGCCGTCGTCACCGCCGGTGAACAGCGAGCTCAGCTCGTCCATCCGGGCCACCAGCTTCCGCACCCGGGGCGACGTCGGCGCGACCCCCTCGGCCCGCATCGCCTCGGCCCGGCGGTACAGCTCGGGCCACTCGACCTCCAGCAGGTAGTGGGCGGCCGGCCCCAGCCCGGCCGCCCGGTCCGCCAGAGCCCGCAGCTGGTCGCCGTCCAGGTGGCGCCCCAGAGCCCGCGCGCTCTCCGGGCCCGCGCCGCCCATCGTCCGGAGCGCGCCGATCAGCGCGGACACCTCGGGCGCGCGGTCGGCGGCCAGCTCGCCGTGGATGTGGGCCAGCCGCTGCCGCAGCGACTCCAGGGCCGCGAGCGAGGCCTCGACGGTGGCCAGGTGCTCGCTCACCAGCCGGACCGGGTCGACGCCGACGTCCAGGCAGGTGGCGATGGACTCCAGCCCCAGCCCGAGGCGTCGCAGCGCGAGCACCTGGTAGAGCCGGATCACGTCCTGCTCGGTGTACTCGCGGTGCCCGGCCGCTGTTCGCCGGGACGGACTGAGAAGCCCGATCTGGTCCCAGTGGTGCAAGGTGCGGACGGTCAGCCCACTCGCGTCAGCGAGCGTTCCGACCTTCCACGTCTGGTCGATGCTCATGCCTCAACGATGCGCCCTGACGTCGCGTGAGGTGCAAATCAGCCGGCCATGGGCTCCAGGACGAGGACGGGGATCACCCGGTCGGTCTTCTGCTGGTACTCGGTGTACGGCGGGTACGCGGCCACCGCGCGCGCCCACCACGCGGCCTTCTCGTCCCCGGTGACCTCGCGGGCCGTCATGTCCCGGCGCACGGATCCGTCCTGGAGCTCGACGTGCGGCTCGGCCTTGACGTTGCGGTACCAGAGCGGGTGGCCCGGCGAGCCGCCGTTCGAGGCCACGGCCGCGTACCGCCCCTCGTGCTCCACCCGCATCAACGGGATCTTGCGGAGCTTGCCGCTGCGCACGCCGCGCGTGGTGAGGATGACGACGGGCAGCCCGGTGTCCCAGAGCGTCGCCCCCAACACCCCGCCCGAGCTCTCGTACAGCTCGGCCTGCTCCCGCACCCACCGCACCGGATGCGGCTCGTACTCACCCTCAAGCGGCATCGCAGCCACCCCGTCCTCACGTCGTGGACTGCCAGTCTGCGCCACCGCCCGGTCGAGGCGCAGTACCGGGCACCCCCCACGCGCGCCCGTGTCGGGTATTCCGGCCAAGACGGCGGTCCGGGGCTTGTGGGCAGCAGGTTTTGGCCCTGGCGGCGGGTTACCCGCTGCCAGGGCCGACGGTGGCTTTCAGGGGGTGCGAGGCGGCCGGGCCGGTCTTGGGTCACGCTCGGAGGGGTACCGGGTTGTCCGGGCTTTCCAGCCACACCGTGTGGCCGTTCGGGGTGATGGTGAGGCCGAACCGGTCGTAGCCCGGGCGGCCCTGGTCGTCCCACCAGTGCCAGGCGGTTTCCACCTCGTCCCACAGCTTGCGCGGCCCGGACTGGTACACCTCGAACTCCGTGCGGTCCCGCTCGTAGTCGACCGATGCCCACGAGAGGGTGTCCCGGCTGTAGAGCCACAGCGTGTACGCGCCGTCCTCGTACCGTTCGGCCCGCCAGAACGCGGCAGGCACGCTGATCCCGATGACGAACTGCCGGAACCACTCGCCCGTGTCGGGAGGGGCCAGCGTGGTGGTGCTCCCCACCCCATCCGCAGGCCACGCCCGCCCGTGCAGGTAGTCCTCGAAGGGCGGTCGGTCCGTGCGCTGTTGGCGCAGCCGCATGAATGCCGAGCCTCCGGTGAACCTGCCGCTCGCGCTGGCCCCGTCGTCGACGGTCAGGCGGACGATCTGCTCTCCGCCGTACTCGGTGCCGAACGGAGCGACGATGATCCCGCCGGGGGCCGTCTGCTCCAGCCAGGCCGGAGGGATCTCCAGCAGGGAGCAGGTGGCGATGAGCCGATCGTAGGGTGCGCCCTGGTCCCATCCGAACCGCCCGTCCCCCTCGACGACGGTCGGCGAGAGTCCGGCCCGGTCCAGGTTCTCCCGAGCGCCGCGAGCGACAGCCGGGTCGTACTCGACGGTGACCACGTTGGGGTTCCCCAGGCGGTGAGCCAGCAGGCCCGCGTTCCACCCCGTGCCGGCTCCGATCTCCAACACCCGGTCGCCGGGTCGGACGTCGAGGTCACGAAGCATCGAGAACACCATGGTCGGCATGGAGTTGGACGAAGTCGGGGTCGTGCCGAGGCCGTCCCCCCGGTGCTCTCCGTCGTCCCACTGCGTGGTGAGCGGGATGTCCGAGTAGACCGCCCGCCGCCACGCTTCGGGGTCCTGCGACCGGTGCACCACTGGGCTCTGCCGGGTGCCGTCCGCGATGCCCGGCCAGATGCGATCCGGGACGAACAGTTCACGGGGTACGGCTTTGAAGGAGGGGAGCCAGTCCGAGGAGAGTGCGCCACCAGCCACCAGCGCGGAGGCGAGCCCTCGGGGGCCCGCCTCCTGGTGCGTCTCGCCGGTCACTTGCCGCTCGCCGGGCCCGAACCGTCCGAGGTGTTGCCGCCCTCGTCGGACCCGCCGCCGCCGTGCCCAGCGCCCTTGTTGCTGTCGTCCTGCTGCTTGCCGCCCTTGCCGTCCCCGGAGCCGCCTCCGCGCTTACCCATCCTTGGTCCCCTCTCGATGTGGTGGTGCCGGTTCTTTGGTCGTGCCTTGCGGGGTGCGATCAGCTCCGCGTGGTGTGCCGGAAGGCCGGGGCCGCCGGGGTGTCCGGCGGCGTCGGACCGGGCGGGCGCTCGGGTGGCGTGCTCCTCATGCTGGGTCACTCCCTCGGTGTTGCCGGAACCGATGGCAACACGCTAGGAAATCGGGCGAGTTGGAAGCCACGGGATTCTACGAGATTGCACGCCATCACCCGAGAGCATCAATGGCAGCTGTGATCAGCGCTCGTGCCTTCACGCCGTAGGCCGCCATATCGGCCAGCGTGGCGAAGGTGTCGGCGTACATCGCCACCTCGCTGGGCTGCGTCAGGGTGAGATGCCCGGAGACGAGCTCGACGTTCACCTGGGCCGTATCGAAGATCCAGAACCCTTCGACCGGCATCCGCGTACGGTGCAGTCGGGCGGGGATGATCCCAATGCTGATATTCGGAAGCGTGCTCACAGTGATCAGCCGTTCAAGCTGTTCGGCCTGGGTGTCGGCGTCACCCAGCCCGTTGCGAAGCACGGACTCCTCAAGTAGGAACGCGAAGCGCCGTTGCCCCTCGCGGAGCACACGTTGCCGTTCCATCCGTACGGCCACGGCATCGGCCACATCGTCGACCGTTACGCGCCTCTGCTGGACGGCGCGCAACACGTCCTCGGTGTAGCCGTGCGTCTGGAGGAGTCCGGGTACAAGCCACGACGAATAGGCCCGGAACCAGTGGGTCCGTTCGAACAGAGGCAGAACGGCCTGCTGCGCCCTTCGAAGCCCTGCACGTTCCATGCGGCGCCATTCAACCCACATGCCTTCCACGGCCCGGAGGGAGGCGATCAGATCCGCCGCTTCGTCATCCCTGCCGCATGCACTGCACCACGCGCGAAGGTCATCGGCGGATGGCGAGGTCTTGCCGGTGGAGATCCGGGAGACCTTGGACGGATGCCAGCCGCACAGCACCGCCAGTTGCTTGCCGTCCAACCCGGCGTCCTTGCACATCTCCCGCAGGCGATCTGCAAGGACTTTCCGGGCAGCTTGGACGTGAGACGATCCAGAAGCGGGCATGGTGCGTCAGGTCAGCTTGAATCCCTCGTGCGGGGTAGCCCGCTCCCACACCGCCTCAAAGGCGGAACTGACCAGGCTCACGACGGCCGGCTCGGATCGCCACTCCCGGTCCACAACCTCCCCGGCCCCGGAGAAGTACGTGAACAGTACGGTCGACTCATCGAACATCCACAGGTCCGTGCCCGGCAGCGCAAGGTCCGCAGCCTTCCGCCGGGGCAACCAGCGGACCAACTCGCCCGCTGTGACGTTGGCGAACGTGAGGTCGTGCTCGTACCGGATGTAGTCCGTCACAGGCTCCGAGATGATCCGGGCCCGCCGCATGACCACACCGCGCCCGATGGTCTCGGCTGCCAGGTCGGCCCAAGATGCCCACCAATCAGGCAAGTTCGCCGGATCACTCTCGTACCGATGGCCGGCACGCCAGCGCGCGAACTCCGGATCATCCGGCGTGTAGCTGTCGCGCATCTCCAGGTGCACTGCGGAGCGTTGTGCCTTGGCCAAGCCCTCACGAACGGGATGGTTCACGGTCTTGGCCTTCCGGTCGCGGGATGTACTTCAGCATCACGGCAGGAAGCCTGATGATCGCCTCGTGGGCGGGAACGTCCGTGCTGTGACCGGGAATCGATCCGATCTGCTGACATGCCTTCACTTCGGCTTCCGTGGCCTTGTAGGACTGGATCAGGAGGTCGCCCGTGTCCTCGTCCAGCCAGATCGTCGGCGAGTCGTCGATGGGGGTGTTCGGAATGATCCCGAGGAAACGCAACCTCATGGCATCTCCCTGCGTCGGGCCGATTGCAGCCGGTTGCACGACTATCGCCCCGTCGGTTGATCAGCGCAAGAGGGCGTCAGAGTGCGAGGCGGCCAGGTCGCCGCCTGTGCGAGGGAGTTCGGCCGCCTTCGTCGTGTGCGGCGAAGGCGGCCGGGGTGGTGCGTTTAGCGGAGGTGGTCGAAGGCGCCGGACTTCGCGCCGTCGAGGAGGGCGGCGATTTCGGTGCGGGTGTAGACCAGCGGGGTTTGGGTGGGGTTCTTGGAGTCGCGGATGGCGACGTGCTGGCCGATCACGCCGAACTCGACGCAGTTGTCGCCCCCGCCGCTGAATGGGGACTTCTCCCAGGAGACGCCGGAGAAGTCGAGTCCGGCGGGGTCGGGCTTGTTGGTCACTTTCGCTTCTCCCTGAGCAGCCTGTGCAGGTGGGCGGTGGTCTCGGGCGGCCCGAGGGCGCGCGCTCGGAGGTGATCGAAGACGTCGCTGTAGAGCTTCACATCCGGAGAGTCTTCGAAGTAGACCGAGTGGGGGCCATTTTCCACCCACACCACATCCGGGTTGGGTTCGGGGAAGCTCATGATGACGAAGGGGCCGTCCAGGCCGGGGTGGAGGCCTGTGCTGAACGGCAGGAGTTGCACAGTGATGTTGGTGTGCGCGGCCATTTCCAGCAGGTGCTCCAGCTGTCCCTGCAGGACCTCGGGTGCCCCTTCAAGGCGGCGGATGGCTGCTTCGTCGATCACGGCCCACAGCTTGACCGCGTTCTCGCCTGCGAGGAGTTCACGACGCCTCATCCTCACCTTGACCAGCGCTTCGATCTGGGGCACCGCCAGATCGAAGCGCATGGCAGTGAGAACCTGACGGGCGTACTCCTCGGTCTGGAGGAGCCCGGGGATCAGCTCGGTCTCGTAGGTGAGCAAGGAACTCGCGCTCGACTCCAGGGTGAGGTAGCCGCCGTACCGCGTGGTGTTGATGACGGCGGAGTACTTCTTCCACCACGGTTGCCGCTGCGCGGCGTCGGCGCGGACGAGGTCGAGGACGTCCTCGCGGGCGGCGGGGTCCGTTATGCCGTAGCAGTCCAGAAGGGCCTTGGCGAGCACGGGGGTTGTGCCACGGTCCCCGTTCTCGATGCGGCTCAGCGAGCCTTGGCTCACCTCCACTATGGCGGACACCTCGGTCAGCGTGAGGCCGGCGTCGGCTCTCAACTCCTTGAAGCGAGCCGAGAGCTGGCGTCGGTACACCGATGGTGGTGCCGGGGTCCTCTTCCATGCCATGGGCAGCAGTGTGCCACCTGGAGAGCCTGGGGCAACTCGAAAGGGGGAAACAAGGTTGGGAATATTGCCCAGTTGAGGAGTGGCGAGGCATGCTGCTAGCAGTGGCGAAGCGTGACGGGATCGTTGCGGCACGTGTTGGCGTGAGTTCTCGCAGGAGGCATCCGATGCCGTTCATCAGGACCGAATCCCGGCAGGTCTCATGGGCCGTCCCTGCCCGCGATGAAGCTGTCGGCTATGTGCGGCACAGAGTGGTGGCGGAGGTCAGAGCTTGGGGTGTCGAGCTTGACGACTTGCTGGGGGTAGAGCTGGTCGTCACCGAGCTGGTGACCAATGCGGTCGTGCATGCGGGTGGGAGTGCTGTCGGGGTCTCGCTTCGGATGGTGGAGATGGGAGTGGTGATCCGGGTCAGTGATTCCTGCCCGGGGTTCTTTGGCGGTCGGGTGCCGCGAGATGTCGACGAGCGCGGGCGGGGGCTCGTCATGGTGAGGCGGTTGGCGCCGGGCTGGTGGTGGGAGCCGTTGGGGGAGGCAAGGTGGTGTGCGCCGTGGTGAAAGTCGGCGGGGGAGGATGGGGGTGTGACGAGGATGAGTGATGGGCGGTATGCGCCGGCGGGGTCGTTGATCGGGATGGTGCAGCGGGGGCGGGGGCTCGGTGCGCGGATGGCTGGGGAGGATCCGGCGGGGGTGGCGGAGTTTGTGTATGGGTGTGTGCGGTGGGACTGGCGGTGGGACTCGCAGGATGAGCGGGGGGTGTATCTGGCTCGGCTGGTGAGGGATCTCGGGTTGCCGTTGGGGCCGGTGGTGGAGGGGTTGGCGGGGGACGAGGAGCGGTGTGAGCGGGCGGTGCGGGTGTTGGCGTTGCTCGCGGTGAGTGGGTTCGGGGAGGCGCGGGAGGCGTTGCGGGGGTATGTGGGGGAGGGGGAGCACTGGGCGATGGCCATGGAGGAGATGGCACGCCGGTGGCCCGTGGAGTGGTGGGAGGACTTGGAGGAGGTCGCGCGGAAGCGGGCGGTGGGGGAGCGGGTGGGAGAACCGTGGGAGCGGTGGGGGATGGTCGAGGTGAGGCCGGCGAAGGGGGCGAGGGCGCCGAAGCCGTTGGCGGGGGAGACGAACGCGCGGCTGCTGGAGCTGTTGGCCGATCCGGCGGAGTCGGAGGAGCGCAGGATTGCCGCGCTCGATGAGCTGGACGACCGGGGGCCGGAGCCGGGGGTGATTCCGCTGGTGCCGTCGTTGGGGACGGCGGACGGCGAGTACGTGCTGTGGCCGCTGATCGGGGTCGTGGAGAAGCTGGGGGCGGCGGCGGTTCCGGCGGCGCGGGAGTGGGTCGGGGCGGAGCAGGCCTGGTTGCGGGGGTTGGGCTACCGGGTGCTGGTCGAGCACGGGGAGGTCGAGGACGTCCCGGTGCTGGTGGAGCGGCTGGAGCGGGACTGGGTGGAGAAGCGGTGGTGTGGGCCGGTGCGGACGGCGCGAGGGTTGGCGCGGTTTGGGGCGGAGGCGCGGGGAGCCGTGTCGTTGCTCAGGCGGTTCTGGTTGTGGACGCCGCATTCGTATGAGCGGGTGGGGTATCTGGAGGCGTTGCGGGAGATCGAGCCGGCGGGGTTGGAGTCGGTGTATGTGGAGTGTCTTTGGGATTGTGAGGAGGACGCCCGGTTGTTGGGGGCGAGGAATGTGAGGGATGGGGTGGGGGTGTGGGAGAGGTTGGCGTATCTCAGGGATGACGTGATGGAGGCGGAGGTGGTCAGGGCCGCCGCCGGGGCGCGGCTGGCGGCCCTGGCCGGGTAGGGCTACAGGCCCGGGATGCGGTTGTTGCGGTAGAGGTCGACGAAGAGCTGGTGGTCGGCGCGGGCCTGGGCGCCGTAGGCGTGGGCGAAGTCGACGAGCATCGCCGTGAAGCCGGCCTCGTCGCGGCTGATGGCCTCGTGGATGGCGTGCTCGGTGGAGAACGGGACCAGGGTGTGGCCGCTGGACGACTCGTCCGCGGCCGCGTGCATGGTGGCGGTGGCCCGGCCCAGGTACTGGGTGACGGCGAGCAGGTCGGGGAGCTCGTTGAGGTCCCGCCAGTCGAGGTCGGTGGCGTACGGCGACACCTCGGCCACCAGCTGGCCGCGGCCGCGCAGGGTGGTGTAGCCGAGCCACGGGTCGCTGTGGGCCTGGAGCGCCCGCTGGGAGATCACCGTGCGGTGGCCCTCGTGCTCGAAGTAGCCGGCGATCGCGGGGTCGGTGACGTGGCGCGACACGGCGGGCGTCTGGCCCTGCTTCATGTAGATGATCACGTCGTTTTCGAGGGCGTCGGTGTGGCCTTCGAGCAGGACGTTGTAGGAGGGGAGGCCCGCCGAGCCGATGCCGATGCCGCGCCGGCCGACCACGTCCTTGACCTTCAGGGCGGTGGGGCTGACCCGGGAGGACGGGGGGAGGGTGGCGAGGTACCCCTCGAAGGCGGCCAGCACCTCGGCCTTCGTCGGCTCGTCCAGCTCGATCGCCCCGCCGCCGAGGCGGAACCGGCGGTCGTAGCCCTCGATCACGGTGTCCCCATCGAGCAGCGACACCCGGGTCTGCAGACGGGCCTGCCGGAGGGTGTCGAGGACCGGTCCGGTGGCGGTGTCCAGGGTGTACGGGACGGCGTCGCCGGTGGTGACGTGGGCGGCGATCCGGGCCCGGTAGGCGTCGGCGAAGGCGGTGACCAGCTCGGTGATCGTCGCGTCGGACAGCGCCTTGGCGTAGCCGATCAGCGCGAGCGAGGCGGCCAGCCGTTGGACGTCCCAGGTGAAGGCGCCGACGTAGGCCTCGTCGAAGTCGTTGACGTTGAAGACCAGCCGCCCCTCGGCGTTCAGGTAGGTGCCGAAGTTCTCCGCGTGCAGGTCGCCGTGGATCCAGACCCGGCTGGTCCGCTCGTCCAGGAACGGCGCCCCGTAGGAATCGAACGGAGCACTCGTGAGGTCCGCGTAGTAGAGGGCGGCGGTGCCCCGGTAGAAGGCGAAGGCGGACGCGGCCATCTTGCGGAACTTCACCCGGAACGCCGCCGGGTCCTGGGCGAGCAGGTCGCCGAAGGCCGTCTCGAAGACTCCGAGGACGGTCTCGGCGCGGGAGGTGGCGGCGGGGTGTGGATGTGACATTCGGGGTCCTCTGAGGCGGAGTCGTCGGCCGGGAGCGAGTGCGATTGAAGGCTAGAGTAGGGCCGTGAACGTGTGAGTGCCGGTCCGGGCCGCGGGCCGCAAATGTTCTCGGCACACCCTCTGTGACCTGCGCGTTCGCCGGCTCCCCACCTGCCAGCACCGAGCCTACGGAGGCCCCGCCTTGAGCGATCAGCCGTTCGCGCATCTGCACGTCCACACCGAGTACTCGATGCTGGACGGTGCCGCCCGGCTGAAGCAGATGTTCAAGGAGGTCGAGCGGCTGGGGCAGTCCCATGTCGCGATGACCGACCACGGCAACATGTACGGCGCGGCCGAGTTCCACAAGCAGGCCACCGCCGCCGGCATCACCCCGGTGATCGGGATCGAGGCGTACGTCGCCCCCGAGTCGCGTTCGAACACCAAGCGCGTCCTGTGGGGCCAGCCGCACCAGAAGAAGGACGACGTCTCGGCGTCCGGCGCCTACACCCACAAGACCATCTGGGCCCGGAACAAGGAGGGCCTGCACAACCTCTTCAAGCTGACCTCGCGCTCGTACTCCGAGGGCTGGCTGGTGAAGTGGCCCCGGATGGACAAGGAGCTGATCGCCGAGCTGTCGGGCGGCCTGATGGCGACCACCGGCTGTCCGTCCGGCGAGTTGCAGACCAGGCTGCGGCTCGGCCAGTTCGACGAGGCGCTGCGCTCGGCCGGCGAGTACCAGGAGATCTTCGGCAAGGAGAACTACTTCCTGGAGCTGATGGACCACGGTCTCGACATCGAGAAGCGGGTCCGCGACGGGCTGATCGAGATCGGCCGCAAGCTGAACATCCCGCCGGTGGTCACCAACGACTCGCACTACACCACCGAGGCCGACGCCGGCGCCCACGACCTGCTGCTCTGCGTGCAGACCGGCAAGAACCTCTCCGACCCGGACCGATTCCGGTTCGACGGCACCGGCTACTACATCAAGTCGGCCGCCGAGATGTACGCGCTCGACCAGTCGGACGCCTGGCAGGAGGGCTGCCGCAACAGCCAGCTCCTCGTCGCCTCGCGGGTCGACACCGAGGGCATGTTCCAGTTCCGCAACCTGATGCCGCGCTTCCCGATCCCGGAGGGCTTCGAGTCCGAGGCGGACTTCTTCAAGGCCAAGGTCTGGGAGGGGATGGACTGGCGCTTCCCGGGCGGGTACGACGAGGAGCACAAGAAGCTCGCCGAGTACGAGATGGACACCATCATCCAGATGGGGTTCCCGGCGTACTTCCTCGTGGTCGCCGACTTCATCATGTGGGCGAAGAGCCAGGGCATCGCGGTGGGCCCGGGCCGTGGTTCGGCGGCCGGTTCGCTGGTCGCCTACGCGATGGGCATCACCGACCTCGACCCGATCCCGCACGGTCTGATCTTCGAGCGCTTCCTCAACCCCGAGCGCATCTCGATGCCCGATGTCGACATCGACTTCGACGAGCGCCGGCGCGGTGACGTGATCCGGTACGTGACGGAGAAGTGGGGGTCCGACAAGGTCGCCATGATCGTCACGTACGGCACCATCAAGGCGAAGGCCGCCATCAAGGACTCCTCGCGGGTCCTCGGCTACCCGTACGCGATGGGCGACCGGATCACCAAGGCGATGCCGCCGGACGTGATGGGCAAGGGCATCCCGCTGTCGGGCATCACGGATTCGAGTCACCCGCGGTACGGCGAGGCCGGTGAGATCCGCGGGCTGTACGAGAACGACCCGGACGTCCGCAAGGTGATCGACACCGCGCGCGGCATCGAGGGCCTGATCCGCCAGCCCGGTGTGCACGCCGCCGGCGTCATCATGTCCGCCGAGCCGCTGACCGACCACATCCCGGTCTGGACCCGGCACACCGACGGCGTCACCATCACGCAGTTCGACTACCCCACCTGTGAGGGCCTCGGCCTTCTCAAGATGGACTTCCTCGGCCTGCGCAACCTGACGATCATGGACGACGCCGTCAAGGCGATCGAGAAGAACAAGGGCGTCAAGATCAACCTGCTTGATCTGCCCCTGGACGACAAGCCGACCTACGAGCTGCTGGCGCGCGGCGACACGCTCGGCGTCTTCCAGCTCGACGGCGGCCCGATGCGCTCGCTGCTGCGGCTGATGAAGCCCGACAACTTCGAGGACATCTCGGCCGTGCTGGCGCTCTACCGCCCGGGACCGATGGGCGTCAATTCACATACGAACTACGCGCTGCGCAAGAACGGGCAGCAGGAGATCACCCCGATCCACCCGGAGCTGGAGAAGCCCCTGGAGGAGGTGCTCCGGCCCACCTACGGCCTGATCGTCTACCAGGAGCAGGTGCAGAAGGCGGCCCAGATCCTGGCCGGCTACTCGCTCGGCCAGGCCGACCTGCTGCGCCGCGCGATGGGCAAGAAGAAGAAGGAGATCCTGGAGGCGGAGTTCGTCCCGTTCCAGAAGGGCTGCCGGGAGCGCGGCTACTCCGACGCGGCGATCCAGGCGGTCTGGGACGTCCTGGTGCCGTTCTCCGGCTACGCGTTCAACAAGGCGCACACCGCCGGGTACGGGCTGGTCTCGTACTGGACGGCCTACCTCAAGGCCAACTACCCGGCCGAGTACATGTCCGGTCTGCTGACCTCGGTGAAGGACGACAAGGACAAGTCGGCGGTCTACCTCAACGAGTGCCGGAAGATGGGCATCCAGGTGCTCCCGCCGGACGTCAACGAGTCGGACTCGGACTTCACCCCGCACGGGGACACCCTGGTGCGGTTCGGCCTGACCGCCATCCGCAACGTCGGCGGGCCGGTCGTCGAGTCGATGATCCGGACCCGGAAGGCGAAGGGGAAGTTCGTCTCCTTCCCGGACTTCCTGGACAAGGTGGAGTCGGTGGTCTGCAACAAGCGGACCGTCGAATCGCTGATCAAGGCGGGCTCGTTCGACTCGCTCGGGCACACCCGCAAGGGGCTGACCGCGCAGTTCGAGCCGATGATCGACAACGTCGTCGGGGTGAAGCGCAAGGAGGCCGAGGGGCAGTTCGACCTCTTCGGCGGCGACGCGGAGGCGGACGAGCCGAGCTTCGGGCTGGACGTGGTCTTCTCCGAGGAGGAGTGGGAGAAGTCCTTCCTGCTCACCCAGGAGCGGGAGATGCTCGGCCTGTACGTCTCCTCGCACCCGCTGCACGGCATCGAGCACGTGCTCGCCGACAAGGCGGACTGCGCGGTCGCGGACCTGGCGGAGCGGCCGGACGGCACCATCGTCACCATCGGCGGCATCATCTCGGGCCTCCAGCGGAAGATGACCAAGCAGGGCAACGCCTGGGCGATCGCGACCGTCGAGGACCTCGCCGGCTCGATCGACTGCATGTTCTTCCCGGCCAGCTACCAGCTGGTGAACTCGCAGCTGGTCGAGGACGCGGTGGTGTTCGTCCGCGGCAAGCTGGACAAGCGGGAGGACGTGCCGCGGCTGATGGGGATGGAGCTGTCGATCCCGGACCTGTCGAACGCGCACGCCGATCCGCCGATCGTCATCATCATCCCGGACGGCAAGGTGACGCCGCCGCTGGTGGCCCGGCTCGGCGAGGTGCTGAGCAGCCACCGGGGGACGACGGAGGTGCGGGTCCGGCTGGAGGAGCGGAACAAGACGACGGTGCTGCGGCTGGACCGGCACCGGGTGAAGTCGGATCCGGCGCTGTTCGGGGACCTGAAGCAGTTGCTCGGGCCGAGCTGCCTGGCGGGGTAGGGCTTCGGAGGGCGGAGCGAGGGTGCGGGGAGCTGTGCGTCGGCCGGTGCGGGAGGTGCCTGGCCGGTCGCGCAGTTCCCCGCGCCCCTTTCGGGGCCCGGGGTGGATGGGGGGCGGGAAACGGGGCCCGGGACGGGGGAGGCGACGGCCTCAGGCGGAGTTGCGCAGGGGGGTCGGGACGGCGGTGTGGAGGGCGGAGACGAAGGCGGAGATCGCCGGGTGGGAGCCGGCCCCGGCGCGGAAGGCGGTGCGGGTGCGGCGGTACATCGGCAGCCGGGTGAGGACGACGCCCGGCGGCGTCCGGTCGGTGCCCAGGTGCGGGACCAGCGCCACCCCCTGACCGGCCGCCACCAGGGCGAGCACGGTGGTGAAGTCGTCGATCTGGTGGCGGATCCGGGGCGTGAAGCCGGCCGCCTCGCAGGCGCGTACGGCCATGCTGTGGCAGAGCGTGCCGGGCGGGGCCAGGATCCACGGTTCGGCGCGCTGGTCGGCGACCGCGCCGGGGACCCGGGCCGCGAGGTACATCGGCTCGGTGAAGATCGGCCGGGTCAGCGCCAGGCCGGGCTCCGGCTCGGCCGGGACCAGGTCGTACTCGTGCACCAGGGCCACGTCCAGCTCGCCCGCGCGCAGCGCCGCCGCCACCGCGGCCGGGTCGACCTCGGTGACCATCGGCTCCAGCCCCGGGTGCCAGCCGGCCAGCTCGGCCAGGACGGCGGGGATGATCGCGCGGGCCGCCGACGGGTAGGTGCCGATCCGCAGCGGTCCGGCCAGCCCCTCGCGGGCGTGCGCGAGCTCCGAGTCGGCCTGTTCCAGCCGTTCGAGCACCGCCTCGGCGTGCCGGACCAGGTTGCGCCCGGCCGGGGTGAGGGTGACCCGGCGGCCGGTGCGTTCGAGCAGCGGGACGCCGGCCTCCTTCTCCAGGACGGACAGCTGCTGGGACACCGCCGAAGGACTGAAGCTGAGCGCCTCGGCGACGGCGGCGATGGTGCCGAGGTGGGCGAGTTCGCGCAGCAGGCGCAGGCGTCGGACGTCGAGCATCGGCTCAGCTTACGAGAAGCGTCGGAAACGTGAACTGGACCTGCGGGTTCGGCGGGCCGCAGGATCGTGGGCATGGAACTCAAGGGCATTCACGTCCCCCTGGTCACCCCGTTCGCCGCCGACGGCTCGGTCGCGCTGGACGCGCTGGAGAAGCTGGCCGGCTCGCTGCTGGACGACGGCGCGGCCGGGCTGGTCGCGCTCGGCACCACCGGCGAGCCGGCCGCGCTGAGCGCCGAGGAGCGGCGCCGGGTGATCGAGGTCTGCGCGGCGGTCTGCGCCGACCGCGGGGCGCCGCTGCTGGTCGGCGCGGGCGTTCCGGGCACCGCGGCGGCCGCCGAGGAGCTGGCCGGGCTGGCCGACCGGGTGCCGGGGGTGGCGGGTGCGCTGGTCACCACACCGTCCTTCGTCCGGGCGGGCGAGGCCGGGACGGTCGCGCACTTCCGGGCGCTGGCCGAGGCGAGTTCGGTGCCGCTGGTCGTCTACCACATCCCGTACCGGACCGGGCAGGCGCTGTCGGCCGGCGCGCTGCTGGAACTGGCCGCGCTGCCGGGCGTGGTGGGCGTCAAGTACGCGACCGGCGGGCTGGACGAGGCGGCGGTGCAGCTGCTCGCGGCGGCGCCGGCCGGGTTCGCGGTGCTGAGCGGGGAGGACGCCTTCCTGGCGCCGATGCTGGCGCTGGGCGCGGCGGGCGGCATCCTGGCCTCCGCGCACCTGGCCACCGCGCGGTACGTCGAGCTGGTCGAGGCCTGGGAGGCCGGGGACGTGGCCCGGGCCCGGGCGCTGGGGCACCGGCTGACCGGGCTGGCGCTGGCCGCGTTCGCCGCGCCGAACCCGACGGTGATCAAGGGCGTGCTGCACGCGCAGGGGCGGATCCCGACCCCGGACGTCCGGCTGCCGCTGCTGCCGGCCGGTGCGGCGGAGGTCTCGGCGGCGGTCGCGCTGACCGCGGAACTGCTGAGTGGTCTGGACCATTGAGTGAAAGGGTGCTCGCGTGGACGGGCGCTCTCACACCGTGGAATACCAGGTCGTCCCACGTCCACGACAAGGCATGATGGGCGGAGTGCGGCTGTGAACGGCACTATCAAGAGGAGTAGTCGGATGAAGATCGGCATCGTCGGGGCCACCGGACAGGTCGGCGGCGTGGTCCGCGAGATCCTGGCGGAGCGAAACTTTCCGGTGGAGCAGCTGCGGCTGTTCGCCTCGGCGCGCTCGGCCGGGCGCACCCTGCCGTGGCAGGGCACCGAGGTCACCGTCGAGGACGCGGCCACGGCCGACTACACCGGTCTGGACATCGTGATCTTCTCGGCCGGCGGCAGCACCTCCAAGGCGCTCGCCCCCAAGGCCGCCGCCGCCGGTGCCGTCGTGATCGACAACTCCTCCGCCTGGCGCCGCGACCCCGAGGTCCCGCTGGTCGTCTCCGAGGTCAACCCGGAGGCCATCGCGGACCGCCCCAAGGGCATCATCGCCAACCCGAACTGCACCACGATGGCCGCCATGCCCGTGCTGCGCCCGCTGCACGAGGAGGCCGGCCTCGCCGCCCTCGTCGTCGCCACCTACCAGGCCGTCTCCGGCAGCGGCGTGGCCGGCGTGGCCGAGCTGCAGGGCCAGGTGGCCGAGGTCGTGGACGGCGCCGCCGCCCTCGCCCACGACGGCTCGGCGGTCGAGTTCCCCGAGCCCAAGGTGTACCAGCGCCCGATCGCCTTCAACGTCGTCCCGCTGGCCGGCTCGATCGTCGAGGACGGCTCCAACGAGACCGACGAGGAGCAGAAGCTCCGCCACGAGAGCCGCAAGATCCTCGGCATTCCCGAGCTGAAGGTGGCCGGCACCTGCGTGCGCGTCCCGGTCTTCTCCGGCCACTCGCTGCAGATCAACGCCCGCTTCGAGCGTCCGATCAGCCCCGAGCGCGCGGTCGAGCTGCTCGCCGGCGCCCCCGGCGTCGAGCTGAGCGACATCCCCACCCCGCTCCAGGCGGCCGGCCAGGACCCGAGCTACGTCGGCCGGATCCGCGTCGACGAGACGGTCGAGCACGGTCTGTCGCTGTTCGTCTCCAACGACAACCTGCGCAAGGGCGCCGCGCTCAACGCCGTCCAGCTGGCCGAGCTGGTCGCCGCCGAGCTCAAGGGCTGACCAGCGGATTTCCCGCCGAGGGCCGTCGTCCGATCGTGGACGGCGGCCCTCGGGCCGTTGCGGTCCCGTTGCGCGACCGCGACAACCGGCGAGGTTCGGCGGCGGAACCAGGGGGAAAAGGTGACCCAACGTTCCGGCGGCTGCGGGCTCCCCCTCACCCCCACCCGCCCGGGCGCCGGGCGGACCGCGCCCACCCCCGGCACCGTCGGCTCCGGCGGCGCCCCACCCCGAGGGCGAGCGGAAAGAGGTGCGCGATGGACCGCTGTGTCGTCCTGGTGGACGCCGGATACCTGCTGGGCGCCGCCGCGAGCCTGCTCGCCGGCGACCCGTCCCGCTCCAAGGTCACCGTCGACCACATCGCGCTGATCGCCGCCCTGCGCGAGCGCGCCGAGGCCGAGACCGGCCTCCCGCTGCTGCGGATCTACTGGTTCGACGCCGCCCCCGACCGGCGGCCGATGCCCGAGCACCGGCGGCTGCGGGTGCTGCCCCGGGTCACCGTCCGGCTCGGCGCGCTCACCCGCGCCGAGGGCCGCTGGGTGCAGAAGGGCGTCGACGCCGCGATGCACGCCGAGCTCTCCGAACTCGCCCGCAACCGGGCCTGCGCCGACGTGGTGCTGATCACCGGCGACGGCGACCTGCTGCCCGGCATGATGTCCGCCAAGGAGCACGGCGTCGTCGTCCACCTGTGGGCGCTGCAGGCCGCCGACGGCGACTTCAACCAGTCCGAGGACCTGGTCGGCGAGGCCGACGAGCGGCGGGTGCTGGACCGCGAGTGGATCGAGGGCTCGTTCAGCCTCCGCGACACCTCCGCCGTCTTCCCCGCCCCCGGCCCCCGGCACGAGATCGCC
Organism: Kitasatospora sp. NPDC093806; assembly: GCF_040683335.1. Taxonomy (NCBI): domain Bacteria; kingdom Bacillati; phylum Actinomycetota; class Actinomycetes; order Kitasatosporales; family Streptomycetaceae; genus Kitasatospora; species Kitasatospora sp. NPDC093806. Next base: position 166 of record NZ_JBFBDO010000069.1, on the reverse strand, counting down.
AAGATCCTCGCCGCCCCGCCCGCCGCGCACCCGACCGGGCTGCCCGGCACCCTCCCCGGCACCCTCCCCGGTGCGCTGCCCGCCGCGGCTGCCGTCCGCCCGGCCGCCGGGGCGCCCTGCTGCCCGCCTTCGCCCTGCGCGACCTGGAGCTGTCGCCCGGCCGGCT